>JAEZHY010000177.1 GCA_023416335.1 Pseudomonadota bacterium
GCTTTACATAACTAATCCGGCACTGGCTGCATCCATTCTGTCTGAGCTTCAATATCCAGCTGAAACCATCAAAGCGTGCAAGAGCATCCAGAACAAAGACGGATGGATTTCGGTAAGGGATTTGAAAAGATTGATGTCCAGCCAGGCGGGTCCGGCCGGCTCCACTGCCCAGGTCCGGATTTCCGCCGAACAGGCCCAAATGCTGATCGGTTCGGTTGTGTCCAAAGGAACGGGTTCCTCTCAGAATATCGCAACAAAGACGGCTAGTGGGAATCCCGCCTCCGTTGAAACCAGGACTGAGGGTTCCTGTTCAAGTGATGATCTCCTGGGACTGCTCGACCAGGTTCTGCAGCAGGAAAATAGCGGAAGCGAAAACGCCCGGGCCGGAGGGAAGTCGGCAGAGCCCGAAATCACCCTCCAGGCTCCTGTGCTTCCCAAAATGGGCCAGAGCGAGAGCCTTACGGCGACAGTCCTGCCTTCCTTCATTTCGGAGACCACAGGATCGAAGAATGCCGGTGTTCCCAAAGCCGAAATCCCTTCACCGGAGATGAAAAACGAGACCGTTCGGGAGAAGATCGAATCCATCCTGAAAGATAATGCCGCTATGCCGGTCGAAAGAGAGCGTACAACTTCTGCGGACCAGGGGTGCCAACGTCTCGGAGCAATCCTGGGGGAAGGTGCGTCTGCTACCGACGTCCCGGCCGCAACTCCCTCCCCCGCGGAAACACCTTCTCCCGTTTATACGCTGGGCGGCCCCCCGGACGCGCAGGTTGAAAGCCTCGCAGAAACGTTGGAAAAACTGAACGCGAAAGTCGTCTCCGGAAATTGGCAGACGATTCGGGAAACTTCCACAACCACAGTGAGCAGCGATTCGAGAGAGGCTTTCCTTGCTCAGGCTCAGAGCGCATTCGTCCATCTCGGAAATATTGAGAAAGCGACGGAGGCTGCTTCCACGCAGGAATCCCCTGCGCTGAAAACTTCGAATGAGGAAAACCGGGCCTCTCTGATTAAGACCCCGATTGCCGACAATCACGACGAGTTCTTCTCCGGTTCAGACTCGAACCAGGCTGATATAAAGTCTGAAAGTCAGGGGGACAAGATTCATAGCGTTCAGGCCAATTCGAACAGAGCACCGGCAGACTTTCTGAAACTGGTCCGGACCGAAGGCCTTGCAAACAACTCACAGCAGGAACCCGGCCCCGTCAGCCAAATTACCGACAGGGCGGACGCACAGAAACCGCAGGCCGCCGGCATTCAGACTTCAATTCAAGGGCCGAAGCAGGCACCTGCCGCCGTTACCGCGAATGCGACCAGCCTTGATGCAAGCACATCGGCAAAGCCGGAAAATCCTGCCGCGCAGCTTACGGCCTCGCAGGCCGAAGTGGTTGGCGGGCCTGAGATCGAGGCATCATCCGACATTTCTGCGAGTTCCGGGACAAAGGCATCTTCCGAGGCCAATCCATTGACGGCATTCGATACAAGCGGCACGTGCGAAACAAAAGGCTCGGCGGACCAGGTACCGGTTCAAAATTCCAGACCCGAGGGAAAATCGGGGGCAACCGTCACCATAAATCATGCATCAGCTTCGCCTGCCGCACAGTCCGTTGCTGCCGACGACCGCCAACAAGTCGCCTCGGTTCAGAGCACGCATCAACAGGCAGCGAATTCCATCGAAGGTCTTGCACCCCAGGGTGCGACGGCGGCGGCACATACACAGGCTACCGGAACGGAGGAAGGCCAGGGAACAAGCGTTCCCCTCCCCTCCGAACCCCTGATGGACAGTTCTCTCGGGAACACGGCCCTCAACTCCGGCGTTTCAGCCGTCAGCTCGTCCGGTTCGGGCGCAACCCCATCAGTGGAAGCCACCCTGAAAATGAATTCACAGAAAGCCGCCGAAGGGAAATCTTCTCTCCAGGCAACCGATGCCGCCCTCGTCGGAAAAGACATTGAAAAACAGCTCAGGACCGGCGATCCGGCAGCCGAGGGTGCATTTTTCCACAATGCTGCCGGTCCCATGCCCGGAGACCAGATAAGTTTTTCGAAAATGGATAATTCCACCTCGAGCGGATTTACCTATTACGATCCGTACCGGTCGGCCGAGTTGGTCCAGAGTTACCGCGATCAGTACAACAGCATCGCGCACCAAGGGCTGGTTCTTGAAATGGAACCGGAAGAATTAGGCAAGATGAGTATAAAGATCGGGGCCAAAAAAGACGAAGTCTCCGCCATAGTGCTGACGGACAATGAACCGGCCAGACAGGTGCTGATGAAAAATACTCCGGAACTGCGGCAGGATCTTCAGGACCAGGGACTCGCACTCGGCAAGTTCATGGTTGACGTTGGCCGCGATAAAACGAGCAGCGGCGACTATCCGCAGGGAAGAAAATCAGACGGGAAACGAACAGCAGTGAAAACGGACGCTGTCGCCGAACCCCACTCCCAGGCCCGTCCGACTTTTATGAGATCCGGCAGCGGGCAGTCCCAGATAAGTATTTTCGCATAGCAGCGGTCTTGGAATGCCGCGTTGCTGGAGTTGCGTTCCCTCTGCATTATCAAATTAATTTCAGACGACCTGATTAGTTTCTTAGCCGGCTCCCGGACCCATGCCCATTGGCGTCAACTTAAGCGAGCCGAGGTATTCTTTGCGCTGAAAGCGCTAAATAGGAATGCTCGGGGTCCGCGGAGCGCCACTCCGCGTGGTCGCGCCAACGATAATTTTTCCTTTATCCTGAAAGCTTCCTCACCTCTCTTCGCAAGGGTATACCGAGTAAGGAACTTTGAGGTTGTTCCTGAGGAGGGCTACATAGACATGGTCAACCAGCCGGAAAAGTCTTGGCTGTCTGGGGAGACATTCTAGTCAGCCCTCTCGCTCAAACCACTCCGGCCGCATTGGCAGCAGGACTCTTATGAAACTTCAATAATGGTCTGCGGTAAGCGGTCGTAGGGTGGGCACCGTGCCCACCGTCCGTCCCCTTGGATCATGGTTCATCGGGATGGCCGGGTGGTGGGCACCCCAAATACCAGGGTACCCACCCTACCGTCGCTGCCGCACTTCCAAATCGAAGTTTCATCCTCGTTCAAACCGCGTCCGGGGATGCGGCGGCTCCGCTGGATTCCGGCTTGAGAATATACTCATGGGATGACGAGGCAGTGGGATCGGCAACGAAATGGCCGTTAGTGCGATTTGTCTCTATTCGCTCCCAGGGCTTGGAAGCGGAGAGCGAGATTCAGCAAACCAAAAGAAAAGGCGGCCTAAGCCGCCTTTTTTGGTTGGACCAACCGAAATTCGCCATCTGCTACCTGATCATGTTGACAACCGTTTCGAGCATATTGTTTGCGGTCTGGATTGATTTTGAATTCGCCGTATAGTCGGCCTGATAAAGGATCAGATTCACCATCTCCGCGGCCAGGTCCACGTTCGAACCTTCGATAGCGCCCGAGGCGACACTCCCGCACGGTCCTGACGACGCAGTCCCGTTTACGGGCGCACCGGCACCGCTGCCGGGGTAGTAAAGATTGCCTCCGTTTCGGATCAGGCCCTGAGGGTTAGGAAAGGTGCTGATCCTGAGTGTTCCGATCTGGTCCCGCCCGGCACCGTTTGGAAGAGTTCCGTAAATGTCGCCGTATTTGTCGATTTCATAACTGATGTATGCGGGATTTGCCGGATCGGCCTCGATCTGGATTGCTCCGCCGCTGGTTGCATCGATAACCTGGTACCCGTGTTGATCAACAAGGTAACCCTGGTTATTGACGGTAAACGATCCGTCACGGGTATAAAAAAGCTGTCCGTTATCATTCTGGACATTGAAGAACCCGTTTCCCTGGAGCATTACATCGGACCAGGTTCCCGTGTGCAGCGTCGGGCCGGTTCCAAAGTCCGTTTCGACTCCGACCAGTGAGGAACCTGCTCCCTGCGCCTTGGTGTTGCTGTACTCGGTGGCCAGATAGCCGCACACCAGATCACCGAAAAGCGCCGTGTTCGATTTGTATCCCGTGGTATTCGCGTTCGCAATGTTGTCGCTTACAATCGAAATGGCATTCCCGAAGGAATCCAACCCTGTCATGCCGGTGTACATCGCGTTGACTGCCATGTTGACTACTCCTTTGGTAAGAGGGTTTCCGCATTCTCTGAAATTGAACTCAATTCACAAAAATCTGGGGTGGATGCTAGCTGTTGAATCCAGAGACATCCGACACCGGAATCGTTATTCCATCAGGTCCTGTCAATGTATAAGTGGGAGTTGTCGAATCGAGGTTGCACGAATAGATCTGCCCATTCACCGTCGTCGTTACGATCGAAACATTTCCGAGAGCATCCGTCGCCTGCACCTCGCATGTGTAGGGTCCCGCAGTCACGCGAGTCCCGCTCGAATCCTTTCCGTCCCACGCTACGTTGTAATTTCCGGCTTCCTGAGCGGTTCTGTTTTCAGTGTGAACTACGTCGCCTTTAGCGTTCCTGATGGTCACGGTCACATCCGAAGCCGTATCCAGCTTATAGTCCAGGGTGGTAACGCTGTCGGTCTTGACATCTATGGTGTTTCTCTGTGCGGTGACGTTCTTGCCGACCATGGAGGCGATTTCTGCGTTGTTTATACCGGACACGTATCCCTGAAGATTGCCCAGGAGCGTATTCGCCTGGGTAAGTTGTCCCACCATTGAAAACTGGGCGAGCTGAGCCGCCAGTTCGTATGACTCCATCGGATTGGTCGGATCCTGGTATTTCATCTGGGCAAGGAACATCCGCATGAAAGAATTGACATCCATGGAGCTTGTCAAGGATTGCGCCACGGCATTGTTGGTGCTGGCCTGCGCGGATACTGCAGATCCGATACCCGGAATTGTCGCCATTATCCGAACTCCTGAAGGGTGAGTTTTCTGCCGATATCGGAATGTCACCGGTCGGCACCTTTTGTATGAGCAATAGTGATACCAACGTATGCCTATTCCTAAAAATTGTGTAATTCCAGATACTTACAACACACCATAAGCTGCCTGGGCTCCTGGATTACAGGAAAATTTTTCTCTTCCCCATGCATATTTTTCCTGTCCGATGCCAAAAATACCCGTGCAAAAATTCGGGAAAGATTGTTCAAGGTGCATATGCCGGCAGGAAATTCAACCATCCATGTCAAAAGCTTGACCGGCGAAGCACATCAAGACCGATGCAGAACCGTATTTCCCTCCGGTTTTTTGGCACAGGAGGGTTTTCGGTTTGGCACGGCCCGAGGCCAATTTCACATAACTTATTGAAGTTACCTCAATTTTTAAGTTCTGGCATATTCATTGCTCAACAAGCTGTGTCGATCAGACACGAGAATAGATACTTCGACGCATATATAAGAAAGGAACCTTTAAGAATGCCTCCCGAAGCCGAAGAAAAAAAAGAGACTTCACAACCGAAATCCGGCAGCAAGAAGCTGATAATCCTGATCGCCATTGTCGCCGTGCTGCTCGCCGGCGGAGGAGCAGGCGCTTATTTCTTTTTCTTCAAAGGTTCCGGCGGCGAGCAGGCGGACTCCTCGAAGAAGGAAAAGGAACACGAGAACATTGTCCAGGAAATGGATACCTTCCTCGTGAATTTGGTGGACCCGGGCGGCAAACGTTTCCTCAAGATCACAATGAAGATGAAATTGAGTTCTCCGCCGGCACAGGAAGAATTCAAAAACCGGCAGTTCGAAATGAGGGACCTCGTTTTGATGCTTCTGACAAGCAAGGAATACGACGAAGTATCGAAGCCGGAGGATAAAGTCACTCTGAAGAAAGATATCCTCGCGTCACTGAACAAGGTCATGCACAAAGGTCAGGTTTTGGACGTCTATTTTACGGATTTCCTGGTCCAGTAAACGCAGGCGGAAGGTGAAATGGATAAGATCCTCTCTCAGGATGAAGTCGATGCGCTGCTCCGCGGCATATCCGACGGCGATGTCGAAACCAAAGCGGAGGCCGGCGCCGGCGCCCCGCAGGAAGACAACAGGAACATCCGAACCTTCGACCTTGCCAATCAGGACAAGATCGTACGCGGGAGGATGCCCACCCTCGACATCATCAACGATCGGTTTGCGAAGATTCACCGTGTTTCGATTTCGGGTGCGCTGCGACGGATGCTCGATATCAACGTATGTCAGGCCGAGCTGGTCAAATTCGGCGAATTCATCCGAACCCTGCCCGTCCCGACGAGTCTGCACATTCTCAAGATGGAGCCCCTGCGTGGGCACGTGCTGTTCATGATCGAAAGCCGGCTCATATTCAACCTGGTCGACTGTTTTTTCGGCGGGTCCGGCAGAGGCAGCTACAAGATAGAGGGCCGCGACTTCACCTCAATCGAATACCGGGTGATCAATAAGGTCGTCAGGCAGGTTTTCCAGGACATGGATCAAGCCTGGCAACCGGTAACGCCGGTGACTTTCAATTTCGTCCGCTCTGAGGTGAATCCCCAGTTCGCGACTATAGTCCCGCCGACCGATGTGGTGATTGTCGTCCGCTACGAACTCGAAATGGACCGCGTCATGGGACGAATGGCCCTTATCCTTCCCTACTCCACAATCGAACCTATCAGATCGAAGCTCTACGCAAGCTACCAGAGCGACCAACTCGAAGTGGACACCGAATGGGTATCGCGCCTCAAAGGACTGCTCATGGACGTGCAGGTCGAGATCTCGGCTGAACTGGGGCGGACGTGGCTGAAAGGTTCGGAAGTCGCAAACATGGAAACCGGAGACGTCATCATGCTGAACAACGATGCCGGCCAGCCGGTTCAATTGATGGTGGAGGGCGTACCCAAGTTCAGAGTCAACCCTGGAATCTACAAGGCAAACCAGGCAGTCCAGATAGCTGTCGATACGGAAAGCGAATAGCTGCAGGATATCGCTCACGGAACAGGAAGGTGATTTGAAATGGACAATGAAAACGCTCAGTTTCCAACACTCGAAAAAGGACACGGGCAGAAGAGTATCAAGGACCTGGATTTCTTGCTCGACATCCCTCTTGAAATTTCTGTCGAACTTGGCCGAACCAAAATCCTGATCAACGATCTGCTCCAACTCGGGCAGGGTTCGGTCGTGGAATTGACCAAGCTGGCGGGCGAACCGCTGGAGATCCTGATAAACCAGAAGCTGGTCGCCCGGGGAGAAGCGGTGGTGGTGAACGAGAAATTCGGAGTGCGAATTACCGACATCATCAGTCCGATGGAACGCGTTAAACAACTCGGGTAATTACCGCAAAGGCTTGACTGACTCATATTCGAGAGCTGATCGATGGAATTCGGAGTGCAACTATTGAGGCTGGCAGGCAGCCTGGCCCTGGTTCTGGGACTTTTCTTCGCTTTCATTTATGCCCTGAAGCGATGGGGCGGAGGTTTGAAACGACAGGCGGTCCCGGGATTGCTGGAGGTATTGTCGAAACAGTCCTTCGGCCCGCGACACCACCTCATTCTAGTAAAGGTCTCCGGAGAACGGCAAGTGCTTGTGGGCATGTCGCCCCAGAATATGAGCCTTTTGCCGGTAGGCCACGACTCACCGGTTCAACCCGCAGCAACGGCGGTCGAGACTCTATGAGCCGATTCTCCAATAGTATTGTGATGATTGGGCTGCAGCCGGAATCTTGTCCAGTTACGGAACCGACGCCTGACGGCAGTTCCGGCCTCGCCTGTTCTGAGAGACCGGTTTTGGGACTGGGACATCTCTCATGCGCGTCTTCCTGGAAAAAGTCTCTGGCCATGGCGCTTCTGGTGCTGGCCGCGTTTTTCCTCCTCCACCCTGTTGTCGCATCCGCGGCCGGGATAGATTTGCCCGGACTCAATTTCAACCTGGACGACGCCAAAGGGCCGCAACAGGTTTCCGGCGTGTTGCAGATAATCCTGCTGCTCACCGTCCTCTCGCTCGCGCCCGCAATTCTCATTCTCATGACGAGCTTCACGCGATTCGCTATCGTGCTCTCTTTCCTGAGGCATGCGCTCGGAACGCAGACATCGCCGCCAAACCAGATCATTGTGGGACTGGCGCTCTTTATGACCTTTTATGTCATGCAGCCGGTCTGGCAGCGAATTAACCAGGAAGCGATCATCCCCTACCAGCAGCAGAAGATCTCCGGTGAAGAGTTCGTCAAGCGCGGCACGGTGCCCCTCAGGGATTTCATGCTGAAACACACCGGGAAAAATGACCTTGCGGTCTTCGTTTCGATCACGCAAAAAGAGAAACCTCAAAACGCCGAGGCACTTCCGATCACAACGGTTATTCCGGCCTTTGTAATCAGCGAGCTGAAAGTTGCATTCCAGATCGGGTTCATGCTCTATATACCGTTCATCATCTTGGACATGGTGGTTTCGAGCATCCTGCTCTCCATGGGCATGATGATGCTGCCCCCCGTAACGATCTCACTTCCGTTCAAACTGATGCTCTTCATCCTTGTTGACGGGTGGAGCCTGCTGGTGGGATCTCTCGTGAAGAGTTTCCAGTAGAAGGATTGAGACCATGAACTACGAGTTTATTCTCGGATTCAGCAGGCAGGCACTCGAAACTATGCTTCTGGTAAGCCTTCCCATTCTCGGGCTGAGCATGGTTGTCGGGCTGATAATCAGCATTTTCCAGTCAGTCACCCAGATTCAGGAAATGACCATCACCTTCGTTCCAAAGATCGTGGTGACTTTCGTGGGACTGTTGATTTTCGGCTCATGGATGCTCGGGAAGCTCGCCGATTTTCTGCGGGATGTAATCCTGAACATCCCGCACCTGGTGGGATGAGTGCCTTGGCAACCCTGAATATCAACCTGAACGAACTCGCAGTGCTTCTCTCCATTCTTTTGCGCCTGAGCGTAATCCTGTTCATGCTTCCCATATTTACCTACGGCCAGATTCCAAACAACCTCAAGGTCGGCCTGATCCTGTCGCTCACCCTGATGATCTATCCCCTGGTAAGCCAGGATATGAAGCCCATTCCGCTCAGCCCGCTACCCCTTTCCTCCGTGGTCGTCGGAGAAGTCGTCTTCGGCATCCTCTTTTCTCTTTCCATGCTCCTTATTATGACTGCGTTCCAGTTCGCCGGCGAACTGATCGGATTCGAGACGGGGCTGGGTTTTGCCCAGGTTGCCGATCCCTCCGGCAGGCAGGAGACCGTGCTCGGAGTCTGGACACAACTCCTTGCCATCATGGTTTTCTTTTCCCTGAACGGTCACCTGGTCGTCCTGAGACTCATCATCGAAAGCTTCAAAACGGTGCCGGTAGGCTCTTTTGAACTCGATGCGGCAATCTTTGGAAAGATGCTTCATCTCTCCGGACTCCTTTTCGTGCTCGCGGTAAAACTGGCCGCACCGTTCATGGCGGTGCTGATTCTCGTGCAGGTCGGCCTGGGCCTGTTATCCAAATTTGCCCCGCAAATAAACATCCTCGCCACAAGCTTTCCAATTACGATAACTATCGGCATTTTCTTCATGGGACTGATGGTCGCAGTCTGGGGCGAGATGGCGGGAAAGTCCTTCGCCGAGCTTTTTATCTTCCTGAGAAATTTCACGAGATAGGATAGCGGGAACGCCTGCCTACTCCGGAGTGCCTGTTTTCAGCGCACGAGGTCGGCGCTTCAAATTTCCGGCGGCGCAGGTACCCAGCCTTTGCCTCAGGCATTCCACTTTGTTGGGGTCCTCATCGAGCAAAAACAGCAGGTTATTGGTACCGACACACGGCAGGAGATCGCCGCTCTCGTATTTCTGAAAAGCTCGCGGGCCGCCTCCGATGATAAGTCCCGCCTGTTCCTGTGTAAGATGAAGTTTTTTGCGGATACGTCTGATTTCTTCTGAAGAAAGCAAACCCTCACAACGGGCTTTGAGCCGAATCAGTGCTCTGTCCGATACTCTCAAATCCGCACCGGCGTGAATACTCTCATCGCAATCGCCGCAATACCATCCAGGCATTTCGACGGTGATCGATTCGCCTTTATAAAGTCAAAGTCAGAGGGCGCTTATCTCGGTGCATCGGCGCCCCTGTTTTTGGACAAACAGGATTATGCATTTTCCCCCTCCTTAAATGAGAGTAATCGCCTTCAACACTGAAAAATCGGGATTTGAACGCTTCAAGATCATAAGTGGACTTTCTCTTCTAGGTACCGCTGAAGCATACATCTTAATGGTGTAAATAATAAGCAGGTACTCGTATACACTGCGGGTAAATTCGCCTGATCACATGAATCAACTTCCCAGGCAAACGTACATATACGGAATTGCGTTCAAGTTTGTGCCGATCAACACACCTATGTCATTCCAGCGAAAGCCGGAATCCAGTCCTTCAAAAGCATCTGGATCCCGGAGTGAGCTTGTCCTGATCGAAGAGAAGGGCCGGAATGACGGCTTTGATTCTCTATCATCTTGAACGAAAGCTATTGATACTCACAATTTTTCAATATAAGAGATCCGCCCGCTGATCTTTCCCTCCAATTCAGCAGTCCCCAAGTAATTTCAGCCACCTCCCCACGACATCCCTTTTTTGGAACACTTTCCGCAATAGCTAATCGATGGGCTCTCTCAACCCGGCAATTTTCAGGGAGGAAGACCTTCCGGTCTCGTTCGTTTCGTTCGGTGATCCCAAAGCCCTATGAAGGAACCGGGACCGGCCCGGCAGCTTGATCCACCCTGCCTCCCGGCCTTGGCAGACAACGTCTTGCCGGCGTTCATCGGAGTCTTAAAAATCTCCTCCCCGGCGGGACAAAAAATTGACCGGGGAAGTATTTTTGACATTCTTCAGGCGGTGAAAAATTGGCATCGAGCCAGGAAAAGACAGAACAACCAACCGGTAAACGCTTGAGTGAAGCCCGAAATCGTGGACAGATCGCAAAAAGCCGCGACCTGGTGGCGGTCAGCACAATCATTACCGGCTGTCTAGCCATATACCTTACCAGAGATCTGATGCTCTCAAACTTCCGGGAGATCCTGGAACTTGTCTGGTCAAAAGAATCCTTTTCCGTTCCGGGTTACTTCACCGGGGCCGAGTTCTCGACGCATGTCCTTCTCTCCATCTTCATAATGCTCGCGCCGGTCACGATCACCGTTCTGGCAACGGCCATCCTCCTCAACCTGGCTCAAATGAAGGGTTTTCTCATCTCTTTCGAAGCAATGCGGATCAGTTTCTCCAACCTCAACCCGATCCAGGGCTTCCACAGAATGTTTTCCCTCAGGTCCCTGATCGAGCTGGTCAAGTGCGTCCTCAAGATGCTGATCATCTCCTACGCCATCTACGCAGTCCTGTGGCCCGAAAGAGAGACCCTCGCCGAACTGGCGGGCATGGAAGTATCCGAATTCCTGCACATTACCGGCATCCTCGGCCTGAAGATAGTGCTTCGCGTGGCCGGGATCATGCTGGTTTTGAGCCTGGGCGATTTTCTTTACCAGAAATGGCAGACCAGGAAAGACCTCATGATGACCCGCCAGGAGGTAAAAGAAGAAGCAAAGCAAAGCGAAGGGAACCCGCAGATAAAGTCAAGAATCCGCTCCATCCAGCGAACGCTTGCCCGGCAGCGCATGCTTTCCAAGGTGCCCAAGGCAAGCGTGATCGTCACGAACCCGACCCACTTCGCCGTAGCGCTTCTGTACAAATCGGGCATGGAAGCTCCGACGGTCGTGGCCAAGGGAGCCGATTTCCTCGCAAAGAAGATAATCGGTATCGGAAGGAAACACGGCGTTCCGGTTGTACAGAATCCTCCTTTGGCACGTGCTTTGTATAAACAGGTTAAGCTCGACGAATCGATACCTGCGGAACTCTATCGGGCTGTAGCAAAGATACTGGCTTACATCTACCAACAAAAACAATCAATGCGGCGGAACCAGAATGGCTAAGGCGGAAGCGAGAGAAAGCCTCTTTAAGGAACGGCTGAAGGGAATTTCGGACAGCGACGCCCTGATGGGAATCGGGGTGGTCACGATTCTCTCCGTCATGCTTTTGCCGCTCCCCAGCAGCTTTCTTGACGTTTTGCTCATCATCAATATCTCCTCCGGGTTGATCGTACTCCTCACGGCAATCTACAGCTACAAGCCGCTGGATTTCATCATCTTCCCTTCCCTGCTTCTGATGACGACCCTCTTCCGCATTGCCCTGAACGTGGCAAGCACCCGACTCGTGCTCCTGCACGGGCATGAAGGAAGTCTGGCGGCAGGTCATATAATTCACGCCTTCGGCAACTTCGTCGTCGGCGGCAACTATGTCGTCGGGTTCGTCATGTTCATAATCCTCGTGATCGTCAATTTTATGGTCATCACGAAGGGTACCGAACGTATTTCGGAAGTTGCCGCTCGTTTTACCCTGGACGCGATGCCCGGAAAGCAGATGAGCATCGATGCCGACCTCAATACAGGAATGATCGACGACAGGGAGGCGCGCAGGCGCCGTGAGATGATCCGCCAGGAATCGGACTTCTACGGCACCATGGACGGCGCAAGCAAGTTCGTCCGCGGAGATGCCATTGCCGGTATTCTCATAACCCTGATCAATATCATCGGCGGCCTTTCGATAGGCATTATGCAGAACGGAATGCCCATAACGGAAGCACTCAAGACATACACGCTGCTGACGGTGGGTGACGGTCTCGTATCTCAGATTCCCGCATTGGTAATATCCACCTCAGCAGGTATCCTCGTCAGCCGCGCAGCTTCGGAAATGGGCATGGGAGCCGCATTCGGGAAACAGTTCAGCATGCACCCCAAGCCCCTCTACATTACCGGGGCCGTGCTCTACTTCCTTTGCATCGTACCCAGCTTTCCGGCGCTGCCCCTGTTTCTGGTCGGTTCCGTTCTGATTGCGATTGCCACCAAAATATCCAGGAAGCGCAAAACCGACGACACGCCGAATGCAGGTGAAGCCGAACAGCCCGGAAAGGCTCAGGCAGGGGCCGAATCCGACCTCCCGCCGCTTCTCGATATCCTTGAACTGGAACTTGGATACGGGCTGATTCCTCTGGTCGACGAGGCCCAGAACGGAGACCTGCTGCCGAGGATAAAGGCAATCAGACAGCAACTCGCGCTCGAGTTCGGAATTCTGGTCCCCGCTCTTCACGTCAGGGACAACCTGCAGCTCAGGCCGACGGAATATCGACTGCTTCTGAAAGGAAACCCGGTCGGAAAGGGCGAAATCATGGTCGAACACTACCTGGCCCTGAACGGCGGGGACAGCACAATCGAACTCAAGGGAATTCCGACGAAAGATCCGGCTTTCGATCTGCCCGCGGTCTGGATTCCCGAAAGCCGGCGAGACGAAGCGACCAGGGCCGGATACACCGTCATAGATCCTTCCACCGTAGTGGCCACACATTTAACGGAGCTATTCAAGAAATACGCCGACCAGATGCTGACGCGCCAATCGGTTCAGCAGTTGCTCGACAACCTCGCGACGCAGCAGCCCAAACTCGTGGACGAACTGGTGCCGAACCTGCTCTCCCCAGGCGTCATTCAGAAGGTCCTACAGAACCTGATTCGCGAAGGTGTCTCGATCCGCGATCTCCAGACCGTTTGCGAAACCCTGGCCGACTATGGTGCATTGACCAAGGATCCCGACCTGCTGACTGAATATGTCCGCCAGGGCCTGGCCCGCACGATAACACGGCCATACGAGACCGACGATCACAAGTTCCCGGTTCTCTCCCTCCAGC
>JAEZHY010000107.1 GCA_023416335.1 Pseudomonadota bacterium
AGTATGTTCCGTTCAAGCGGCAATGGCTGGTATCGACGATTCGGGACTCCGATGAGAGCCAATTGAAATCGTTGCTGATGACGCGGGTGAGAAAAGATTATATGATGCCCACAATCGGTCCCGGAGATCTGGTTCTGCTCAACACTGCCCGCGAACTGCGAAGCCGTCCGAAAACAGGGGATATTTACCTCGTAAGACTCCCTGACGGAGAGCGTGCCCTCAAAAGAGTGGCGGTCGTGACCCTGAACGGCAGTTGCAGGATTATTTTTCTTTCGGACAATGTGGCCGCCTATGGACCGGTGGAGTTTACATTGCCCTCCGCGGAAGAAATTCCCCGAGTTATCCTCGGCCGGGTGCAATGGGTTCTAAAACAGTTACGGGAGCATGCGTAGGCAGTGATGTACTTGCGTCCCGCAACGGTCATGACAGGTTACAAAGTGAAGTGAATAAATCGACAGGGCTGAACAGCCAGGAGGTGCGCATGAAAATCGCGATTATGGGTACCGGCGGGGTGGGAGGATACTACGGAGCATTGCTGACCGTTGCCGGACACGATGTCGTGTTTATTGCACGTGGAAAGCACCTCGAAGCAATCCGTAAGAATGGACTGGCGATAAAGAGCGTTTTCGGCGATTTTCGCATCTCCGCAACGGCTACGGATGACACTGCCTCAGTCGGACCCACCGATCTGGTTATCTTTGCGACAAAGACGTACAGCACCGACGAGGCTGCCAGGGCGACAGCGCCCCTTGTGGGCAGGGATACTGTGGTGATATCCTTCCAAAACGGAGTCGAAGCCGCGGAGAAGATCGGCCGGGTAGTGGGGTACGAGCACATACTGGGCGGTGTGACATGGTTGTCCGCAGCAATAGAAGCGCCAGGGATAATCGGCCAGTACAGCCAGTTTCGCCGTATCGCAATCGGCGAATTCAGCGGCAAGGTAACGCAACGGGCGGAATCGATCGCGGAAGTTCTCAAGAGTACAGGCGCTGACGTCGAAGTCGTCACGAATATAGTCCAGGTGCTCTGGACGAAGTTCGTCTTTATATCGGCAATCAGCGCCCTTGGCGGATTGACTCGCGTCGCGACGGGTGATTACCGAAGCGTGCCGGAATCGCGTGCCGTCCTGATCGGCGCTCTCAATGAGGTCATAGCCGTTGCCGGGGCGAAAGGAGTTAGCCTGGAGCCCGATCTGGTTGTTAAGACGCTCGAATTCATCGATGGAGCCCCTCCCGCCATGTTGCCGTCAATGCAGCGGGACATCGAAGCCGGACGCAGGAGTGAACTGGAATCGATGATTGGCGTGGTCGTGCGGCTGGGCGCCGAGCTGAACGTGCCCACACCGATAATGGCGCTTACTTATGCGGCGCTCAAACCCGGCGATCTCAAAGCCTCCAGGGGAAAGTAAAAGACTCGCAGCCGCGAGTTGCGGCCGGTGCTAACGAGTAAAGAAGATAACCGCTACCACGACACCGGCGGTGACCACGATTCGTCGGAGCGCAATCGGCCGGATCTTTCCGGCAAGTCCTCCGCCGATTGCTCCGCCAATAAGTGCGCCCACCGCCATGACCAGGGCGACGGACCAGACTACCTGGCCGGAAAAGAGAAAGAATACGGCGGCAGCGGTGTTGATCGTAAACGATATGAGCTGTTTGAGGGCGTTCAGGCGCGTCAGGGTGTCATCGAGCACAAGGCCGAGAACTGCCAGAACGATAACGCTCAGGCCGGCGCCGAAATAGCCGCCGTAAACGGCCGCAAGCGCAACCGAGAGAAACGTCAGGGTCTCGTGTTTCTTTTGCGATCCGGAATGCCCGGCGTTGCGTACGAGCCACGCCCGCACCGGGTCCTGTGCCGCGAGAAGTCCGGCGGCTAACAAAATGAGGTACGGTACCATTTTTCGAAACATCTGCTCGCCGGTATTGAGGAGCAGAAGCCCGCCGGCAATGCCGCCCAGGACCCCTGCGAAGCCCAGCAGCAGGGCGCGGCGTTCCTGGCCGCGCAAGTCCCTGAGTTGCGCGAAGGTCCCGCCCAGGTACCCCGGGCACAAGGCGACAGTGTTGGTCACGTTCGCCGCCACTGCCGGAATCCCCACTGCCGTAAGCAGCGGAAAAGTTATAAGTGTCCCGCCGCCGGCCAGTGCATTCACTGCTCCTCCCGCCACAGCCGCCAGTCCAACAAGTGCATAATACTCCCAACCACTCAGCATCTCTCCGATTCCTTCAATCAGCTATTAAGGGACATTGACATACAATCATGATTACAGATATTTCACTGCTCACTGCTCATGGGCGTCTCATCACCCAGAATGATTCGCTCTACAGACCAGAGGTGTTCCTTCATGGCGGAATAGGCCATTTCGGAATCTCGATTCTCCAATGCGTCCACGATCTTCAGGTGGCCGATTACCGAAGCCCTCCGACGTGCTTCGCTCCACAGAGATTCCGACCGGCTTTCGTTGAGGATGCAATTAACCGTGTCAATCACCTGCCGGACGATCCTGTTTTTCGATGCGGCTGCAAGCCCCTGGTGAAAAGCCGAATCCAGCTCGGAATCTTCTCTCCCCGCGAGGATCTTGCGCTCCTGGTCGCAGATTATGATCTTCAACCGGTCCAGCTCTTCGGGGGTGATATTCCTGGCGGCAAGTGCAGCGATCTGGGGCTCCATAAGGAGCCTGAATTCGAGAATCTCGCGGATCAGTTCCTTGCGCGCGTTTATGGCGCTGCCGAAGGAATCGATCACTGCGGTTTCATCCGGCTCGCAAACATACGTGCCGGCCCCCCTGCGGCTTTCGAGTATCCTGCGGTCCGAAAGGGCCTGGATCGCCTGCCGGACACAATTACGCGACACCTTGCAGGTTTCGGCAAGTGTTCGTTCGGAAGGTATCCTCCGGCCCACTTCGAGTTCTCCCCGGCGGATCATCCCCTCGATGTGATCGAATACTTTTTTATACAGGTACTCATTCTTGCGGCTCGCATCCGACTTGCCCATTCTCTTTGAATCCTCAAAGTGGTACTACCAATTTAAATTTAGCGGCGATGTGGTTATACCAATAGCCCTGTTTGGTCCATTTGTCAAGTAAATCGGTTCTAAAAAGAGGGGGCGATCAAATGCGGACTTTGGGGTTTGAAATTTAAATGACTCTATCTTTTTGAATATTATTGATGCAGATACGAACAGTCACTAGCTTTGAACTAAACAAGTTTGTAATTTGTCATCGAGGGCAAAAACGGAGGAAAATATGTTCGACTGTTCTTCCTGTACGGAAGGTGATTTTGAAGGCGGCATGTCGGTGCAGTGTTCTGCCTGCAAGCAGAGCCAATGTCAGGAATGTCTGGATGACCAGGCAATCTGCGTACCCTGCAAATAGCGGAGTGATGATTCGGCGGTCTTCTCAGCGAGTCACGATCTCTGCAAATCGTCTGGGGTCCGCGCGATACAATACAAAAGGAAAGGTCCCTTCCTGCGAAGGGGCCTTTTATTTTTTTATCCAGGCGGCGGACCCTCGAGTACGGTCAAAATGGCCTGCCTTTCTTCCGGGGTGAAAGATGTCTCTCCCACTATCGACGGGTCTCGGCAATGATTCTGCCGAATTCGCTCTCCCTTTTCTTCTCGGACATGTCCGAGGACGCAATTCGCAGCATCTCCATTATTTTTCGGGACATCTGCCTGTCCAGGTAATCCATCCCGCTCATTTCTCCCTCCTTACCCCGTTCAACACCGACTATTTCTTCCCCTGTCTAACCGGTATTATCGTACAGGGTATGGCGGAAGAGCGATTGGCTGCTCTTCCGCCGTGTACGGCGCCTGCATCAGTCGCCGAAGTCGATAATCATATCCGCTTCGTTTCCGCAGACAGTGCAGGTCCTGGTTTGCCTTTCCTTCTTGACGGTCGATCCCACAGGTCCCTCCACCTCGATCAACTGGCAGGAAACCGTCATCTCAGCCTCGTTGCCGCATTTTTCACACATGCACACTTCACGTTTTTCCATGGCAGCTCTCCTCTTTTTTTATATTTCAACACTCAGTTGCAGAACCCGGTCCCGCAAGCGGGTGAAAGCATTTGACGGTGCCGCCGCAAACCGGACATTTCCAGGATTCCGGGAGATCCTCGAACTTCGTCCCTTTCGGTATCCTGCCTTTCCTGTCACCTCTTTCGGGGTCGTACTGGTATCCGCAGTTACTGGTCCGGCACTGGTATATTTCTTCCGGATTGCTCATGTTCCTTCTCCATTCTGAAGCCTGTGGATGTTGTACCGGTTGATTGACTGTCATCTCAAATAGTGTGCCAAAGAACGTGCGTCCTACAAATTGTAAGCTATTTCAATGACATATATAATGTATGCCGGCATGAATTTGGTATGCGCGTTCCCGGATATTTCGAGACAGGTGAGACACTTCCCGACCTCTATATCGAGTAAAGTTGGTAAAATCCAATACTTATAGTGTCTCGGCCTGAAATGAGACAAATCCCGATATTTTGAGACATTGAGACGAAGTTTGTCGGACAACAGAAGAATCGGCATGATGGAATCGGAAATAAATCGGCAGGCAAAAAGGCAGCTTAAGAGCTTGTCCGGGATCTGTGCCCTGGGCCGGATTTCCAGAAGAAACTGCGGAGTACCGAAAGGCTTGAAAGCGGACTACCGTGGAGACGTCAGCTTTTCTGCTGGACCTGCGGCGATCTTAATGGCTATGATTTGCCGATTCAGTTTCGATGTATCCGATAAACTTCCGGAATGCCGTCGTTCCGGATCGGCGTTATCCCGCTCGTTCTTATGTACAAGAGGAAACCGCAATAGATGAAGATAGCTATTCTGACCAATGAGTATCCGCCCAACATTTATGGCGGGGCCGGAGTTCATGTTGAGAATCTTTCAAGGGAGCTTGCCCTGGCTGAAGGTGGAAGGCATTCGGTTGAAGTCCTGTGCTTTGGGAACCAGGATGATTGTTCTCCGAATCTTTGCGCACACGGGATCGATTCTCCAGGTGTTTCCTTCGGTTTCCATAGTGCAGGACTCGAAAAGATTGCGGAGGTTCTGTTCCGCGATATCAAGATGGCCGGAGTCCTTGATGATGCCGACATTGTCCATTGCCATACATGGTACACGCACTTTGCCGGCTGTCTTTTGAAGCAGATCCTCGGAGTTCCGCTGGTTCTCACAACCCATTCTCTCGAACCGCACCGGCCGTGGAAAGCGGAACAACTCGGACGGGGGTACAACGTAAGCAGCTGGCTGGAAAGGACGGCGTATCAAAACACGGACGGGGTTATTGCCGTTTCCGGGGCTATGAAGGAGGATGTTCGAGAACTTTATGGGACACCCTCCGAGAGGGTGCGGGTAATCTATAATGGAATCGACCCTGCCAATTATTCTCCCGACCGGGAGGGGGCGGCGCTCTTGAAGTACGGGATCGATCCGGACAAACCTTACCTGCTCTTCGTGGGCAGAATTACGAGGCAAAAGGGAATAATCCACCTGGTAAACGCCATCCGCCATATCGAGCCGGGTGTTCAGATAGTCCTTTGTGCGGGCGCCCCGGACACTCCGGGAATCGGACGTGAAATGGAGGAGAAGGTGGCGGAAGCCCGCAAAAAGACTGAGAATCCCATTATCTGGATACCCGAATTCGTTCCTCGAAGGGAAATCATATCCCTCTACTCGCATGCCTGCCTGTTCGTCTGCCCTTCGATATATGAGCCTTTCGGCTTGATCAATATCGAAGCCATGGCATGCGGTACGCCTGTGGTTGGAGCCGCGGTTGGAGGAATTCCGGAAATCATAGTCGATGGAGAAACGGGAGTGCTGGTCCCATTCGAACCGGTCGGCGGCGGAAATCCCGAACCCGAGGACCCGGACAGGTTTGCAAAGGACCTTGCGGATTCCATTAACTGGATGCTCAGGATGCCGGAAACGGCACGCGAAATGGGTCGGAAGGGCCGCAAACGGGTGGAAAAGGTATTCAGTTGGCGAAGCATAGCCGAACAGACCCTGTCGTTTTACAGGGAACTGACCGGCGAATCAGCCTGAGCAAAGAACTGCAAAACTACAATCACGAAATTCCCAGGGTAGCAGAGCCGCAACCAAAATACGAAAAGCAAAAGCTTACAACCACGAAATACACGAAAATCACGAAAGAAAACAATAGGATAAGGTCGTAGGATGGGTGGAGTGGAGAGACTGTGTCGTGTAATCGATGAAAACCGGCCCAATTCCGGTCGGTTACGACACAGTCCCGGAGCGCAACCCATCGCTTTTCGGAACGCCAGAGAATGATTGACCGGAGAGGCATAGGTCGGTGCCTGGAAACGCGGGAAAGTCGCCATACGGAAAAAGACGTCGTATTGACAGTCATTGAGCTTCCCTGCAGCTGAGAGGGGAAGGAGCCCAAAAAACTACGGCTATTTCCGGTTCGTGCCCGTCTGTGACAGGAGTGTGGCGCCGCAGGCCCTTTAAGTTGCCCACGACTACGAGCAGTTGTTCACGGCTCTTCGATTCGGGGGACTTCCTTTCACGAAAACGGGAATACCGTGACCTCGGTACCCTGGTCGAGTCCTTCGACATGTTCCGGTATGATGACATAGCCGTCGGCACGGGCAAGAATTCCGATGGCTCCCGATTTTCCGAAGATCGGAGTTGCTTCGAGCCGCCCGGCCTCTCTTTCGGAAAGGAAGACCGGCATGAAGTCGGTCCTGCCGTGGACGGATGGCAGCTGCCTGTTGAGAATAGCGCGGGTTCCCCGCACGTTTTGAATTATGGATTCCGGGCCTTCTCTTCCCTGGAGCCTGTACAGTGAGGAGATGACAAAGACCCGGCAGGTGATAAGAGCGGAAACGGGCTGGCCGGGCAGCCCCCAGAAGACGGTGCTTCCGGTTCGTCCCAGGATGACCGGTTTTCCCGGCCTGATTGCCACACCGTGTACGAGCAGTTCGGGGTGCGGCAGGCTCTCCAGGACCTGCAGAGTATAGTCGCGCACTCCAACGGAACTCCCCCCCGACAAAACGAGCATATCATGACTTTCGAGGGCTTTCCTGCAAGCGTTTACAAGGTCTTCCAGCCGGTCCGAAACCGTTTCGCTCATGCCCACTTCGGCACCGGCCGCTTCCAGTTGGGCGGCAAGCGCATATGTATTTATATCGCGAACCTTCCCGGGAGGAAGGGGATGAGTGGGCACCGGTACGATCTCATCTCCCGTGGAAATTACGGCGACCCGGGGAACTCTGTGAACTTCCACTTCGGTAATGCCCAATGCCGCAAGCAAGCCAACGTCCTGGGGCCGCAACAAACGGCCCTTTTTGAAGACCAGGTCTCCGAGGCGAATATCGTCGCCTTCTCGCAGGATATTATCTCCGGGAGCAACGGGGCGGTTGACTTCGATCATCCTCTCATCGAGCGCGGATGTGTATTCGACCATTACAACAGCATCAGCGCCCTCAGGGAGCATGCCCCCCGTGGGAATTGCCACCGCGTTGCCGGGTCCGAGAGGGACCTTCGGCATGGCGCCCATGAGTACCTCCCCTGAAACTTCGAGAAGGGCAGGAAGGTTCTCGGATGCCCCGAAAGTGTCCCGGGCCCTGACGGCAAACCCGTCCATTGTTGCGCGAGGGAAATTTGGAACAGGTTCCGCCGCCCTGATATCGGATGCAAGAATTCTGGAACACGCCTTTGGGAGCGGAACATGTTCGGAGGGGAGCGCCGGGATGGAACTCAAAATATTCAGGACCTCTTCCGCGGTTTTGACCTTGAGAAACTGGGGCATCTGCTCTTCCTCACGGTATGTATTCGCAAACGGGTAGATTGGATCGACTCTCTATTATAATGGCTTATAACCGGTTCAGGTGTAACTTTATTCGAGGGGGGATTCCAATTCGACGGAGTTTTCCGGATGGATGGGAGGGCGGCCCCGGAAACTGGAATTAAAAAACCCGGATGGACGAGTCCATCCGGGTCCGGGTCAGCTTACGCTAAACCGTTTTGTACTAGAAGTTCCACTGCAGGCGTGCACCAAGTTTGTATGCATTGTCGGCCTGCGATGCAGTGTAAATCGACTGTGCATTGGATGCACCGATCGGGAGCGGGCAGAAAGCGTCGTCCGCGATCAGGTATGCGCCAACCAGCGTAAGGGTAAGGCCATCGACGATACCCTGGTCAACGTAGAAATCAAGTTCGTGACCGATGCTGCTGGACATACTCAGCTCCGTACCGCCCAAGGTCTTGAAAGCAACGGGAACGGATTCCGCGGTGCCGAAGTACCAGTAAGAAGCACTGATCTTGGTCTTCTCAGCCACCTGCCACGAACCGCCCGCGGTAATCGTCCACAGGTTGGTCGGGAAGGAGTAGCCTCTCCAGAAAACTGTGCTCATCTTGCTGTTGCTGCCGATCTGGCCTGCACCGTTATACGGGAAGGCAGAAGAATTCGTGTATCCGCGGGTGACATAAATGTCGTCGCCGAGTACGCCGCCGCCGATGATTTCGGAGAAGTACTTGGAGGTTGCCAGCGGATAGGTAAACCAGTTGATGTCCTTGCTGTTGGTACCCGGGAACGGCAGAGTATTATTGATTGCGGTTGCCGAATTACCCTGCGGGACCGGAGCATAGTAACGGACATCGTTGGAAAGATCGGGGCCGCTGGTGTAGAAGCCGCCGATGTTGAAGGTGTAAGGACCGCAGAAATAGGTTACGCCGGCGTCAACCATGAAACCGGTGTAATCCGAAGAAGACTGCCATCCGGTCAGAGCTTGGTTCTGAATGACAGGCAAGTTGGCTTTGTAATCAACGCTGCCAAGGTTCTTCACGAAGTTGACATAAGCGAGCAACCAGTCTGTCTTGTAGGTCAGGTTGAAGCCCAGGTCGAACAGGTTGTTCGAATCGATCAGCGCCTGGTTCATGAAATTGCCTGCTGTGCCCGTATAACTGGTAACAGGCGTATTCAGCGTGGCAGGATCCATGCTGACAGTACTATTGTGGCCATTCTGCCAGAAGAAGATACCGGACGCCTTGAAGGGACCCTGAGCGTAGTCGACTGCTGCAAACATTGAATCGACATTCGCGTTCTGCTGGGTGTACTTCAAGCCGATGCTGCCGGAACTGTTGGTAAAACCATTCTGTCCGGCTACGTAACCCAACGTTACCTTGAACGGATCCAGCTTGGTCACCAGGACTGCAGCCGAGAAATCGTCGTCAACGATCCACGAATCAAGCAGCATAAGGGTCTGGATACCCAGGATCGCGGTGGAAGGCGTGTTGGGGATGTTGAACTCTACGTAGGCATTCTTGGTTTCGAGGTTGACGGCATCGGCGCCGACATTACCGCCGGATCCCGGGCCGGTACGAACGCCGGCGTTGTTAGGATCGCCCCAGATAACGTCGCCGATTTCAAACTTGGTCACGACCTTGAGGTTCTTGCTGGCCGCGAAGGTGAAATACAGGCGAAGTCTCTGGTCCAAAAAGAACCGATTGTCATCGCTGTTGTAACCGGGTCCGTAGTAGCCGTTCAGCTCCGTCCCATCGCGAACGTTGTCTTCGTTGACTACACGGTTACGCCACTGACCGCCATACTTGAACTCAACCGCCGCGAAAGCCGGCATGGCGATCGCCACTGCCAACAGCACCGCGACAAAAACTAACAGGTGCTTCTTCATGCTCTTTCCTCCTCAAAAGCTGACGTTATTAACTACTCTTTCCTTACTAAGCCCCATCCTATTGATTTCTATGGTCTTCCACCCCCTCTCCCGTTTTCTGCAGGTTAACGGTTTGCCCCTTTACACAATTGGACGCAACATAATTCGAAAATCGAGTAGTTGTCAAGCAAAAAGCTTATGCAAAAAAATGCTTTTAATTCGAGGAATTAGAAGTGTTTTAATCGAACCCGGCTGGATAGGCATAAAAGTCTTGCTATGCGGATTCTACCTGATTTATTGTACGCGCTCGGGGAAAATCACCTTTAAATGACCTAATCTGTGTTAAGGCGTCAAAAACTCGTTTTTTTGGACAGGTACCGGCAGATAAGGAGTTGTTTGCCGGACCATTTATTTGTAAGCGTAACCGTAGATGTTTGCAGACAAATATTTGAACTACAAGGAGACTGGCATGTTTACCAGAAAAGCCGCCGTTCTGATCCCGGTGTTTTTGATTCTCGCTTTGGGACTGGTCCGGCCATGCGGTGCCGCCGCTCCGCCTTCCGCCGGAGATTCGCCTGTAAAAATCGCGATCCTGCCTTTTGCAATGCATACGCCCCAAAACCTCAATTATCTGCAAAGCGGCGTCCGCGAAATGTTGACGTCCCGGCTTGCCTGGCAGGGCAAAGTACAGGTAATTGACAAGGCCCAGACGGAACAGGCCGCGAAGGGCGCTAAAGAGATCTCCCAGACCGAAGCCGTGCGCATCGGTAATGCGCTCAAAGCCGATTACGTCCTTTACGGCAGCATCACAGGCATGGGGCAGTCGATAAGCATAGACGCGAAGATGGCTCCGTTGTCGGGCAGCGGCGAACCGGTTTCTTTTTTCGCGCAGACAAAGAGCCTGGATGACGTAATACCGC
>JAEZHY010000176.1 GCA_023416335.1 Pseudomonadota bacterium
ATGCGGAAGCCTTCTCCTTTTGTAAACTTTGAGCGGTTCACAAGAGGGAGGCTTTCGCATATTCCCGCAAATGTCAAACTCCGTGAGTCTCCCCGGCAGAGCCGGGGGGTTACCCATGCTCACTTAAGGACCTGCGGCGCCCCCCCATTGAGAAACGGGTACCAATCGGAAGGGGCCGTAGGATGGGTGGGAGCGGAGCGGGAACCCATCGTTTTTTGAGGCCCGTTCCTTTCTCAGCTGCCGGGAAACTCAAGGACTGTCGAATACGACTTTTTTCCGTATGACGACTTTCCCGTGTTTCCATGCACCGACTCATGCCTCTGCGGCCAATCATTCCCTGGCGTTCCGAAAAGCGATGGGTTGTAACCCATCGGCTCAAAAGCACTTGCCGGGATGACGGGTTGGGGTACCCTCCGCAGTTTCCCGGCCGGCACGGTCAGGAAACCGTGCCTCAACCCAACGGGGCTTTCCACTCAAAAGCGAAGTCTATTACCATCCCGACCACCTCGGCAGCCTGAGCGTTGTTACTGATAGTACTGGAGCTACAGTGCAAACCGTTACTTATCATCCCTTTGGTGAGATCCCCAGCAATTCCGGGTCGGTTGATATTCCATACAAATTCACCGGCAAGGAACTGGACCCGGAATCGGGCTTTTATTACTTGGGCGCTCGGTACTATGACCGGTGGTAGGCCGCTTTGTAAATCCCGATCCACTGGTGCAGGGAGCCTTCGCCCCACCTTCATTCCCCAGATTAATAGGATTCGATTACCTTCAAAAAGGCCCACCTATTTATGGAATGAATGTACAGGGGAGAAGTTCTTACACTAAGACTCCTTTTGGCCGAACTTCAGTAGCAAATTCATCGACTCAAGAAAATGAAAGTACCGGTAATGGTTTGGGTAGAGGAACTGGGGTTGCCTCTTATGTATATGTTGCAAATAACCATTAAACAAGATAGACCCGTACGGTCTGATTACCGAAGTTTTGGGATCACTGGAGGTGTTGGAATTATTGCTGGAATATCAGGAGGGATGTTCATTAATGTGGGGTGGGATCCAGTTGCCGGATTCTCGGCTTCCCTATCCGGCACATGTGCATGGGGACCGGTTGGAAGAGCAAGTGCCAGCGTCCAGTTGGAGCTTATGCGTACCAATGCAGCAACGGTAAACGGCCTGAATGGCACCTTTTATGGTGTAGGAAAAGCTGGGGGAGCTGGACTAATAGGTGGAGGCGAAGCAGTTTGGTCTCCGGACGGTGAAGTAGTCGGCGGTGCCGTTTACGGAGGATTTGGAGCAAAATCGGATTACATCTCCCCCCTGGTCACTTATGCATACGAAAGCACAACGTCATCCATCATACAGATTGACAGCGGAGTACTATCGTTTGGCAATACTGGAACCGATGCAATATGGAGCTATAGTCTCCAGCCAGAAGCAAATTTTGATTATGAAACTTATGGAAGCTTTTGGATGGATTGGACATCCCAAGGAGGTAATTACTGATTCAATTTTTACTTCTAAATGGATGATAAGACTTGCACAATATTAAGTTAGTGAGCAAGCAAATGACTCAGCATGATATCATTAATGTTATTCTGACTTTTTGGTTCCGTAGAATTTATTTCGTGGTATTTCCATTATGTGGAGTTACCGCTATCACGGTTGTGATCCAATTGCATCGTATTTTGTTCAAGTTCAGAAAAAAATATCCAGAGATTGCAAGCAGAGAAATCCCATACGTTTTTGACGATTTACATAGGCACACTGAAAAAGGTCTTTATTTTTATCGCGAGAAAGCTATTCCTGTATTGAAGCAGGATAATGAGCTTTGGGAAATGAGACAGCGCATTATTTTGTTGACAAAAGTTGCGTTTGCGTTGCCGATTGGATTTATTCTAATTAGCTTAATACTTTTTGCTCTGAGCTGAACATACTTTCAAATTGATTCAGCAGTGCTCAAGTCAATGTAAGCTTCACCTGCATATTATCTTTGTTTGGCAGATACGCCCATCAATATAATTGCGTCGCTATTGAGAAACGGGTAAAAGTTCAATGTCGTTACGAGGTTCAATGCAGGACAGCAACGTAAGAACATACAATGTATGATACACGGCTCGTATGTATTCCGTCAACACTTTGTGAACCACAAATAAGGCCCGATATGCTTCTAGCTAACTATTTCTTCTCATCCTCTGCTGGCTCGGAATCAACAGCAACAGAGCAGTGGATTCGATTTCCCCGTCCCGCCTGTATCACCGGTTATCACAGTCCTGAAAGTTGCGGATGGGGACCGCCAACGTCGCCACCGTTCTGAGAAATTTGGCAATAGGTCGCGTCCAGGCAATCAGGTGGAAATGATGCGTGAAATTTCTCGGTAAGGTATTCTTCAGGAACCGGAAACGAAATGGCGAGAGCAAAAAGTATCAATTTCGGGAGCTGTTGCCCAAACTGCCGCGATAGCCTCGAATGGCTCGTGGGCCACGATTTACGTCATTCGGGCCCTTGCCTTCGATCAGAACAAGTTCACTCCGGGAACTTGGCTTCCAGGGCGGGTTAATCGAGAATTCAAGACCTTAAAAACCCTGGTTCCCGGCTCAAAGGCACTGCCGGGATGATGGAGCGGGGCACCCTCCGCGGTTTCCAGGCCGGCACGGTCAGGAAACCGTGCCTCAACCCAACGGGGCACTGCCCCCGGACCTTGGGATCCACTCATAATATTCTTTGGGCCGGAGGGCCGCGAGGATGAATGGAAGCAGAGCGGGAACCCATCGTTTTTAGAAGCCGGTCCCATTCGTGGTCGCCGGTACAACCAGGCAAAATCACCCCCCGTTTGGGCGCGGTTTCCTGACCGCGCCCGGCGCTACCGAGGCAGTTTCCAATTGAAAGAAACTTTCAATTCATACTGATTGTTCCTTCCAAATCAATCCGACTCGCCTCCTCAAAACGATCTCCACTCTATTCGTCAGTCAGGGCAAGTAATTTTCATAACGCACCATATCTATTGGATTTTTCACCATCGCCCAACCCTTCCGCACCCGCGCCCGCCGGCATTGGCATGCATCCTGCTCTATTACGCTCGCAACAAGCTGATCAGCAAAAAGTGGTTCAAAAACAAATGAGAGTGAAACTGACAGAGAAAAACAAAAGTGAGGAGACACAGAATGAAAAAATACTTTGCAACGGCGATGGTCCTGATGATGATTTTCACCTTCGGCATTGCGGCGGTCAACGCTCAGCAGGCGGAAACAAAGCACCACGGGAACATGATGATGACGGGAACAGATTGTCCCATGATGGCCAAGGCCGACGGAAAAGGCTGCGCAATGAGCAAAGACGGCAATTGCCCGATGGCCGAGGATAAATGCCCAATGGCTTCGCAGCACCATGGGACCAAAGCGGCCCCTGCTCCCGAGAAGAACGTTCCGTAGCACGGGACACCCTTGATAAACTCTTCCTCCTTAAAACGAAAGCCGGGCCCCCCTCCTTGGTCCGGCTTTCACCTGCTTTACCGGGGACTCCCCTCGAGGTTCTTAATACTTCCCCGGCATGGTATAATTTCAATCTCGTGGATTTAGCCAGGAATCGCAGGGACGGCTCCCGACCTTTCGAACTCTCACAAAGTGATGCAAGATGCTGTACGTACGGACAAAGATATCGCACAAACTCCTCTCCGCACTCTTCCTGGTGGCAGTAATCCCTATATCGATCATGGGTTACGGGATGTACCAGGCGGCGGAAAAAACGTTGATCAACTCCGCTTATTCGCAGATTCAGACGATTGCCCAGAACCATGCAAACAGGCTGGATACCTGGTACGGGGAAAGGCTGAACGATATCAAAGTCCTGTCGGGGTTGTCGACGGTCCGGGACCTTTGCTCGGCCGCATGCGGGCGTGATTCAAAGAGCATGCAGAACGACAAGTCCGCGATCGTCGAGAACTCATTGGCCCTGACACGCGGCAAATCCCCGGCCTACCAGAGTATCCACGTGCTTACTCCGTCCGGAGGGATACTCGCCTCCACGGACGCAAATTCCGAGATGCTCCTCTCGAAACAATACCTGCAGGATTTGAACAGGGTCATGCACGCCGATGCCCCGGTCCTGAGCCCGGTGCACCAGCATTCGGACAGGGAGTGGTATATCCATCTTACAGTCCCGATCTATTCCGACGACGGCGAAATCAGTGCGGCCATATTTGCGATTCTCGATGCGCTCGGTACCCTCAATCCCCTTCTTGCGGACAGGCCGGGCCTGGGGAATACCGGGGAGGCCTATCTCGTAAACCGGGACGGCAAGATCGTCACCGAATCGCGGTTTCTGAACCCGGAACAAACGAACGGAAAAAGCTTCAAAACTGTCGGTATATCCTCTGCGCTCGAAGGAAAGAACGGGATCGGAGTCTATACGAATTACACGGGCAGGGAAGTCGTCGGGTCTTATACCTGGCTTCCCCGGTTCCACTCGGCGCTGCTGGTCGAAATGGGCAGGGAGGAGATACTCGCTCCCCTGAAGAGCATCAGAATAGCTGTCTTCGCCACGGCCGGGACCGTGAGCCTTATATGTATCCTGGTTTCACTCCTGCTGAGTCGACAGATATCTCGGCCTGTTATCCGAATAGCCGAAGCCTCGCGCAGGTTTTCCACCGGGGAACTCGACAACCCGATTTCCTACGCCGGCCACGATGAAGTGCGAACCCTTGCGGAGAGTTTCAACTCCATGGCGGAAAAGCTCTCCGGCCTCATAGAATCCCTGAAGCAGAAAGAGGCCTCGCTCCGGAAAGCCTATGACGATCTTCTTCAAACGAAAGAGCAACTCGTCCAGTCCGAAAAGATGGCCGCCATCGGTGAGCTTGTCACCAGCGTAGTTCACGAGATGAGAAATCCCCTGTCCTCGGTGAAGCTCAATTACCAGATAATCGGGCGCAGCCTTGGCAAGGACGGCCCCCTCCGCGAGCATTACTCGATCGGCCTCAACCAGATCGCCCAGCTCGAAAGGATGTTTTCCAGCCTTCTCGACTACAGCAAACCGATTTCGCTCAATTTGGCGCCGCTGCAGATCAAAGCGGTGATCGAGGAAAGCATCTGCCAGCTTGCGCCACATTGCGGTCAAAACATGATAGAATTGGAAGGGTTCGATGACCCGCTTCCTTCCGTTCCGGGAGATGCGGAAAAGCTCCAGCAGGTTATCGTCAACGTGATAAGGAACGCGCTCGAAGCGGCAGGTCCGGACGCAAAAATCCGAGTACGCGCTGCCGGGATCGAAGAAGCGGGGAAAAAGGGAATACTCGTAGAGGTCAAGGATAACGGACAGGGTATCTCGGAACAGGACCTGGCACGCATTTTCCAGCCGTTTTTCACGACGAAGCGCAAGGGGACCGGATTGGGCCTGTCGATAGTCAAAAAGATCATGGACGCACACGGATTTGGAATCTCCGTTTCCAGCCGGGAGGGGAAAGGCACCGTGGTGAGTTTGCATTTGCAGGGCGCATAGATGAAAAAAATTCTGATAATAGATGACGACAACTCGCTTGCCCGAACGCTGGAGCTATATTTCCAGACCAAAGGATACCAGGTGCTGGTAGCTCCGGATGCTCGCAAAGGTCTGGATATCTGGCGTGAGCACGATCCCGATTTGATCCTGCTCGACGTCCAGTTGCCCGGCCTGGACGGTCCCAAAGCCCTCATGAAAGCCAAAGAAGAGGACCTCTCCGGCGATGTGATCATGATCACCGCGTTCCAGGACATGGAGGCAACCCTTGCCGCCATCCAGTCCGGCGCCGTTGACTATCTGTATAAGCCTCTCGACCTGGACTTCCTGGACATACTCCTGGAAAAGACCCTGATTCGGCGCGAGGAACGTCGCAAGATTCAGCGGCTCAGCCATGTTGTCTCGGACAGCTTCAAACCCAATCAGATAATTGGTAAAAGCACCGCCACAATGACCGTGCTCAAGGACATAGCGCGTGTCGCCCAAACCCCTGTAACGGTTCTTATCGAAGGCGAGACAGGTACAGGCAAGGAACTCGTCGCCCGAACGATTCACCAGCAATCCTCACCCGACGAGCCGTTTGTCGCCATCAACTGCGCCGCAGTCGTGCCCAGCCTTCTTGAGAGCGAACTCTTCGGCCATGAGAAAGGCGCATTCACGGGAGCGCACCAGAGAAAGCTCGGCAAACTCGAACTGGCCGGTACCGGAACCGTCTTCCTCGACGAAATCGGGGAACTGCCGCTCGAAATTCAGGCCAAGTTCCTGCGGGTCCTTCAGGAACGGGAGTTTCAGAGAGTCGGTGGAGTAAAGGACATCCCCTTCAATGCCCGGCTCCTTGCCGCAACCAACCGGGACATGGGGGATATGGTCTCCAGGGGAACTTTCCGGGAGGACCTTTATTTCAGGCTCAAGGTCTATGTCATCCATGTTCCGCCCCTTCGGGAACGCCCCGAGGATATCGTGCACCTGGCCGAATACCTGGTCGCGAGCATGAATGCCGAACTCAACCGGAACATCAAACGGATTCCCCTCGATTACCTCGATGCAATGAAAGCTTACGGCTGGCCGGGCAATGTCAGAGAACTGGAAAACGTGCTGCGCAGGGCCATGATCACATCCACCGGTGAGGTCCTGGAGATGGATACCTGTGTATTGCAGAAGGGAACTCCCTCGCCGCAGACCGGTGCCGAGTCTGAATCCGAAGGGCTGGAAAGCCTGGAGGAACTGGAAAAGAAACATATCGTGAGAACACTTGCCCACACCGGCGGCAATTACGGCGAGGCATGCAGGATCCTCGGCATCACCAGGCCCACCCTGCGGAAAAAGATACTCGACTACGGGCTGAAGGACAGTGAACAGTGAGCAGTGAACTGAAAAACAAGGTTTGCACGGCCCGCGCCGTCGATGCGGTTTGAACGAGAATGAAAGCTTTCATTCCCGCTGAGTTGCGGCATGGTTTCCTGACCGTGCCGGCGCGGTCGGGAAACCGCGCCTCAACATTTTGAAGGGAACCCATCGCTCTTGAGCCGCTCGCATCTCCGTCATCCCGGCAGGTATTTGAGCCGGGATCCAGTGTTTATGAGGCTCCGGATTACAAATGATCCGCTAAAAGCCTCTTATAAAACTTCAATTGAGTGGACGGCAAGCGGCGTAGGGTGGGCACAAAGCTTCACCGTGCCCACCGTCCGTTCCCTTGGATCATAGTTCATCGGGATGGCCGGGTGGTGGGCACCCCAAATACCGGAACTTAGGGGTGGAGGTTAGTTCCCCTGGCGAAAAACTGCAAGAGCGAAACGATACTGTCTGTCGAGCCTCTTGCCTCCGGCACGGGCAACAAAAAGACGTTGCCCGTGTCACCCAGCATTATCGTGCCCACCGTTCCCTCCCTTTGGTTCTGGGCTCATTGGACTGGCCGGGAACTGAGGGTGGCCCAGGCAGCGTCTTTTTGCTGCCTGGGTCCGAAGGACAGGAGGGACCGGAGGTTGGTTCCCCGGCGAAAAACTGCAAGACGGAGATGATTTCACATGCAGGAGAAAAGCTCCTTTCGCATAAAAGGGATGTGCTGCGGGGACGAAATCGAGGCGCTCAAGGCAGCGGTTGCCCCGATTGTCGGGGGCAGGGAACGGCTTTCATTCGATCTTCTCCAGAGTCAAATGATTGTTTCCGGTCCGGTTGACGACGGCACGGTAGAGAAGATCCGGGCGGCGGTTGCCTCGACCGGCATGGAAGCGGTTCCGGCAGGCGAGGCCTGCGCGGGTGCGTGCCCGGTTGAGGAAGGTGTCTGGGAAAAGCACGGAAGGCTTTTCGCCTGCATCGCAAGCGCCGTCTTCATGATCGCCGCCTTTTCCCTTCACGCTCTCGACCGCGGCAGCATCCTGGAAACCCTGGCAGACGCATCCGGCGACCCCGCCCCTGCTCTTGCAATCGTTCTTTACCTTGCCGGAATCGTTGCCGGCGGATGGTACATATTCCCCAAGGCCCTGTTTGCCGCGAAGAGGCTGCGGC
>JAEZHY010000216.1 GCA_023416335.1 Pseudomonadota bacterium
CTTTAAATGAAGCACTATGACGCTTTCTTTGATCAGCCATTATTTCTTCCTCCTGCCTCAAGTTTTAACTCGGGCCGGGACCGTCTTTCCACCTTATTTCTCTGTCCAGTTTTCGGGGTCCATTATAATGTGAACATCCCCGGCAGTCAGTCCTGGTGGGCATTTCTCTCCCAACAAGACTTTCAGTCTGACAGGAGGAGCATGAAAATGCTCGAAGAATCAGGCGGAGAAGAAGGGTTTATGTCCAGCCGATACACGCTGCTTCCGTTCGTTGTCCGGAAAAGATTACGACCTGTTGCATCCATTGCGAGCGCATAGACTTTTCTGTCCTGGAACCCGTAATCGATGAAAGTCCATGTCCCACGGTTGCCCCAGTGCGTACTTTTTGCGACACCAGTTTCGGTGCCGGCATAAATTTCCCATGGAGCGGCCGGATTTATGAAAATCGCGTTGATCCCATAAGCAGGTGTAACCCAGTCCCAGGTTTGTCCCCCGTCCGTACTCTTGAATACATTGCTTCTAATGCCGGCAGCGAAGACGGTCTGTGTATTTCTGGGATCGATCGCAAGACCGTTCACCATTGCCGTTATATTCGGAAGTTGAACCCAGTCCGTTCCTCCGTTGATGGTCTTGATGATTCCCGCATCTTTCGTTCCGACATACACGATATCAGTATTGACGGGATCTATCGCAATACCGTAGACATCGGTTGCGGTCGACATGTCCCAATAGGATGCATTCCAGGTCTGGCCGTAATCGATGCTTTTATAAACGCCGCCATATCCCACCAGTGCGAAAACGATGTTCGGGTGTTTGGGATCTACGGCGATCCCGCGGTACCAGCAGTTCGTGGGCAGGCCGGTGTTGGCGTACTCCCAGCTTGCTCCACCGTTGGTGCTTCTGAAGAACCCGTCGGGAACCGTGCCTGCGTACACGTTGGAGGGATTACTAGGATCGATGCCGACGGCCCCGATATAGGTCGTGTTGGTTCCCCCCCATGAATCCACATGCCAGAGATCGCTGTTGACTCTTGTCCAACTGGTCCCGCCGTCTGTCGTCTTCGAAACTCCGAAGTTTTCAGCACTTACGTAAGCGACGTTAGGGTTGGCGGGGCTGACGGCAACGGAATCGATACATTGCGCATAGATCCCGGTGTTCGCAGGATACCAGTTCTGCCCTTCATCCGAGGTCTTCAGGATTCCATGACCGGTCAGGCCGGCGTACATTGGGCCTCCCGGGACGGAAATCAGACAACCTGCGTGCGCGTGCGGACCGTTGTTCAAAACATTCCAGGTGGTTCCTCCGTCGGGGCTCTTAAAAGTCAATGCGGTATTGTCCGTCTGTATTTGTGTCGCATAGAGATTACCTCCCGCATCCCTGGCGATAGTGCTGACAAAGCCCGTCAAACCGGCAGATGCAAAACTGCCTCCGCCATCGGTGCTCTTATACAAGCCGTTCGATGTCGCAACATAAAGAGTCGTGTGTACAGTGGGATCGATGAGGATCGACACAATTTTGTTGGTCCAGGGATCCGAAACGGCAGGGAAGTTGATTGTCAGGTTTCCCCAATTTGCCCCCCCGTCGGTGCTCTTTAAGATTTTGCCATCGTTTCCTGCTGCATAGACGGTATTGTGGAAAGCGGGGTCCGGATCGATTACGACAGTGTTGACCTCCATTGTGTAAACTTTTGTCCAGCAGCCGCCCTGCTGGGTTGGACGCTTGTATATCCCGTCACCCCCGCCAAGGTAGACACTGCTTGAATCCACCGGATCGATTGCAACTGCATTCAAGGAGTGCTCGTATATGCAGTTGGCGACTCCGCTCCATGTGCCGCCGCCGTCCGTGCTCATGTAAACTGTATCGCCGGCCGCCCAGACGACATTATGGTTGCTCGGATCCACCGCCAGACCGAAAATTCTGGTTTGGCCATTTGAAATTCCGTTATTGACTTTAGTCCAACTGCCTCCGCCGTTCGCGCTCTTGTAGACGCCGCCGTTCGTTCCGGCATACATGATCGCGGTGTTTACGGGGTCTACGGCTATGGAATAGACTGTTCCTCCATCCGGCCCGAACGGCACCCATTGATTCAGGTCGGCTTGCACTAAACAGGGAAAAAAGAGACAAATAACGCTTAACAGCAGACATGTCAGCCGCACCCTGGATGTCCCACCCGGAAGGGTCCTCCCGAACTTGATTCCTCGCCTGCAACTTATTGTATCCAGCTTGCGATCATTCCATTCCATGCCGCCCATCCTTTCCCTTTCTCCGAGGAACAGTAACAGATCTCCCAGATCGATACGCAATCAGAAATTATGAACTCCTGAAATTGCCATTCCCGCCTGATGCACGGACTCAAGCATTAGTGCCGTAGCGCCCGTTCCAAACTATCAGTTGTCATAGTCGGTATCAGGTATTGATTACTAAAGTTCGATTTGTAATTTGCCGGATTTAAGTAATGGATGGAGTGACAATTTCCCAAGTCCGATTATGAGCAGACTGAGAAATTGTGCTCCCACAATCCGCTCTCTTGTACGTAAGGCGATGTCCTTAGCGCAACAACAAATGAGGATGATACGCATATGAAAATAGCCTTCCTATTTGGAAGCCCGAGGAAAAGGTTCAACAAATCGCGGAACGCAGGGCAGTGCCGCGGGCTTGATTGGGGCTTTGGTGCTGTAAGACATTGATTTCCATCGCTCTAATATCCTCGAAGTATTGAAGTGCCGGCCCACGATTTCACTTCTGTGCCGCAGTGTGAGTCTCTGGGGGCTCTGCGCCGGCTCCCTGGATGATGCCTGTATTCAGATCGGCAATAAGCGATTTAGTTTTGTGATTAGATTTGGTCGATCTCAACCATTCCATCGATTTCAAGGACGTCTTGCCCGGCAAGTATCCGGGGGGATAGCGTCGTTATGAAACCATAGCTGTTCACGACTGAGTGAGCCTGCAGAGACTTTTCGTACTTTTTTGCAGAAATTTGCATAAAGATGGGATCTGGACTGAGCACTTCATCAGGCTCATAGAGCCAATATGGCTTATTTCAGCCTTAGATATTAAGTATATGATATGATGAATCAATCCCCAAAACTCTCCCAAATTTCTTAAATAACGATGGTTTATTTCAGCCAATCTGTTCGAGGTAAATATCGTAACATGCGGTAATAACTATAGTTATGGTATGGCATAAAAGATGCTCAAAATGATCCGCAATCAAATGTTTGCTGAAATTGAAGCGGTTGATTTTTTCGAAAATCGCGAGAAAAAGCCTCCGTTGCCTGGAGAGGGTAAGTTCTTTGCCTTGTGGCATGCGTCGTCAGGGCGAAGCCTTTTTCGGGAAAGGAAATGGTCTGAAAGGTTTTCAGAAAATAATCGGCCGCAGTGCTCAGAGGTAAACCGGTGAATACCCGGTTATTCCGCAACCGTTCGGCTCCGGAAAACGCAGCTTTGGAACAGGGGCTGAGGAACTCATGTCATCATCAGAAGGGAGATCGTTTTGAAGATAGCTAAAGCTGAATCCATTTTGGTATCGATCCCGTTCGAGGCCGGTGGAACTCCACCGTGGAGCTTTGGAGGCGCGCCCGCAAATCGGTTTGACACGCTGCTGGTAAGACTGGAAACGGATTCCGGTCTGGTCGGCTGGGGCGAGGCCTTTTCCCGGAACCGGGATTCCGCACTGAAGCAGGTGCTCGATACGCGTCTGCTGCCCCTCCTTATCGGCAGGAACGCTGCCCAAATCGTCAAGATCAAGTATGACCTCGAGTTTCAGCTCCACAACTTCGGGCGCGTCGGTTCCGTGGAATACGGGATCTCGGCCATCGACATCGCCCTTTGGGATATCCTGGGCAAAGCGAGCGGTCTGCCCCTGGTTCGCCTGCTGGGCGGATCGTTCACGGATGAACTGGAAGTCTATGCGAGCCTTATGCGCTACGGGACCATTCCGGAGGTCACGAAGGCGGTTCGCCGCGCCGTAGATCGAGGGTATCGTTACATCAAGTTGCATGAAGTCGAAATCGATACGATGCGGGCCGCTGTGGAGGCTGCCGGATCCGGCGTCAAGGTGATGGCGGATACGAACTGCCCCTGGTCCGTGCCCGAAGCGCTTCAGATAGATCGTGAACTCGTCCCGCTCGGATTGATGTGGTTCGAGGAACCCGTATGGCCGCCCGAAAATTACACGGGTCTGGCGGCCGTGAGAAAACAGGGCAATCATCGTATCGCATCCGGTGAGAATGCGGGCAGCCTGTTCGATTTTGTGGCCATGGTTGAAGCGGGGGCCATCGATATCGCTCAGCCCGACGCTGCAAAAACCGGAGGCATTACCGAGCTTTTGAAAATTGCAGCTTTTTGCGAAGCCCATGGAGTTGAGTTTGCGCCGCACTGCGCTCTGTTCGGTCCGGGCCAGGTGGCGACCATCCACCTGAGCGCGGCACAGCGTGGCACCCCTTTACTCGAGAGGCTTTTCTGCGACTTTGAAGAGGACCTCTTCGGAGGAGCGACGGTTCCCGTCGGAGGTCGTATCCGTGTCCCGCAGGGACCTGGGCTGGGGTTGGAGCCCGATGCCCGAATAATCGAGCGCTTCCGGGTTTGATATCGACCGGGTCGCCGGAAGCCGTGGTTTTCATGCGAAGAGGAGCAGGAGAAGACATCCGTTCCTCTACGCGAAAGCCAACCATGCACGGCAAGCCTCAGCAATTTCGATGTCGTAAAGAGGATTCCTACTCATGGATCTGGCCATAAATCTGCAAATGCTTGTCACAGGCCTCGCGATGGGCTCGATTTACGCGCTGATCGCCCTTGGCATCGTTCTGATCTATAGAGCGGTGGATGTGGTCAATTTCGCTCAGGGAGAACTGGTCATGCTCCCTGCGTACCTGGTTGTGGTTCTTATGTCGGGATTGGGCGTTCCGCTCTTCGCAGCCTATTGTATGACCATTGTCTTCATGGGAGGGGTCGGCATTCTCTTCGAGCGTGTCGCTTACTACCCGTTGCGCAACCGGTCTTTTCTTCCGGTAATCATCAGCACCATCGGTGTATCGATATTTCTGAAAAACGGTGCACAATTCGTGTTCGGCGCCCTTCCCCAGGTGATGCAACGGCCGACGCAGATGGATGTGCTCAATTTGGGTGGGGTCTTTGTCGATGCACAGCATATTCTCATCTTCGTCGTCACTGCAGCTCTGCTCGTCTTGCAGCATTTCTTCTTCGAAAAGACCGAACTGGGCAGAAAGATGCAGGCAACCGCCCAGGACAAGGAAATGGCCCGCCTGCTCGGGATACGCATTTCCCGTATGACCGCCTTAACCTTCATCTATAGCACGGTCCTTGCCTCAATAGCCGGCATCCTTTTGGGGCCGATCTTCTACGTTACTAAGGACATGGGAACCCTTGCGGGCCTGAAAGGTTTCTGCGCAGCCATCATCGGAGGCTTCGGAAGCGTCACGGGAGCGATTCTCGGGTCGCTTTTCCTGGGTGTGATCGAGGTCTTCCTTTCCTTCTATGTTTCCAGTGCCTATCGCGATGCTTTCGCATTCGTGATCATGATTCTGGTGCTGCTATTAAGGCCGCAGGGTTTCTTCGGGGAAAAAATTGCGGAGAAGGCGTAAATGGCGATGAACACAGGAAAAGAGAAAATTGCAATCGGAGTCGTGCTGGCCGGTGCCATCCTGGTATTTCCCTGGATTGTATCGAGCAACTACTGGCTCAACCTGGCCAACATGGCCATCAGTCTTTCCGTCGTGTGCCTGGGCTTGAACATTCTGCTCGGCTACACCGGTCAGATCTGCCTTGCCCAGGCGGCATTCTGGGGAATAGGGGCATATACGTCCGCCCTTCTCACGACCAAGCTCGGATGTCCCGTCTGGATCGGGATGCTTTCGTCATTCGGAGTGGCTGCCCTCTTCGGAGTTCTGCTGGGCATTCCGAGTCTCAAGCTCTCGGGACATTACCTGGCGGTGGTGACGATCGGGTTCGGTTTTATCGTGCAATTACTGATGATCAACTGGATCTCACTTACCAACGGGGCAGACGGCATCACGCAAATTCCTTCACCTTCCATCTTCGGCTTCGTATTCGATACGCACGCGAAGTTCTTCTACCTGGCTGCAGTACTCCTGGTGCTTCTCACCATAGCTTGCATCCGCCTGAAGAATTCGCGGGTGGGGCGGGCGCTGTTTGCCATACGCCAAAACGAAATGGCGGCCGAGACCTCCGGGATCCACACCACCTATTACAAAATCGTAGCCTTTGCTCTCTCTTCCGGCTATGCGGGCTTCGGAGGAAGCCTGTTCGCTCACAGCGGCGCCCACTACATCAGCCCGGACACATTTTCCTTCGACCAGTCAGTGATGCTTCTGGCGATGGCCGTGCTCGGAGGCGATGGATCGGCTGTCGGCGCTATCGTGGGGGCTACACTCCTCTCCCTGCTGCCCGAGTTGCTGAGGTTCCTCAAGGACAGCTACATGATGGTGTATGCTGCCGGAATTGTCCTCATCATGATCTTCATGCCCGGAGGAATAGCGAACCTTGTGGGGGGAATGGCCTCGGCCAGGCGGTTGAGGAACTGGTGGTCTACCCGGATCAGTCCGGAATCGCCTGCGCTTGCCGCCGTTTCCGGCAATGAGACAGACTCGGGGCACTTAGTAAAGGAGGTCCATTTGACTCCGCCCGGCAAGTCTGATTCCGACGGAGTTCTCCTGTCTGTTAGAGGTCTTGCAAAGCACTTCGGCGGTTTGAAGGCCGTCGACGGCGTCGATATGACAATAGGCAGGGGAGAAATTCATGCGCTGATTGGTCCGAACGGTTCCGGTAAGACAACGACCATCAACATGCTGAGCGGCCTCTATGTCCCTACCGCCGGAGAAATCCAATTCCTGGGCCGCGACCTGGCAGGGCTCAGCCCCCATGCCATCACTGCGGCGGGAATCGCCAGGACCTTCCAGAACATTCGCCTGTTCGGCACCCTGACCGTCCTGGACAATGTCATGATTGGTGGGCATGTTCACTCGAAATCGGGCGTCCTTGCGGGAATGGTCCACTCTTCGGCACAAAAGAAAGAGGAAAGGGATCTCAGGGAAAGGGCTTTCGAGTCCCTGCGGTTTGTGGGACTCAGCGACAGGTGGTCCGGACCGGCAAAGAGTCTTCCCTACGGGCAGCAGAGATTGCTTGAAATCGCGAGGGCACTTGCCTCCGGGCCAAAGCTCCTTCTGCTCGATGAACCGGCCGCCGGGCTCAATCCCGCTGAAACCGAACGCATGACAGAGCTTCTTTATCGAATTCGAGAGCAGGCGATCACAATTCTTCTGGTGGAACACGATATGAATCTGGTCATGAGCATTTCCGATCAGATCACCGTATTAAATTTCGGCAGGAAGATCGCCGAAGGAACGAACGAACAGATTGAGGTGCATCCCGAAGTGATCAGTGCCTACCTCGGTAAGGAGGTGTCCTATGCTTAAGGTGGAAGGCATTGAAACCTGGTACGGCGCGGTCCAGGCACTCAAAGGGATATCTCTCGACGTCAATTCCGGGGAAATCGTCACCCTTCTTGGTTCCAACGGCGCAGGGAAGAGCACCACGATTCGAACCATAACCGGTTTGGTGAGGCCTTCCAAAGGGCGTATTTCTTTCCAGGGCCGGGACATCACGCGGCTCGATCCGGAGGACATCGCCGGCCTGGGCATCGCATGTGTCCCCGAAGGAAGGCACATCTTTGCGGGCCTTAGCGTTGAGGAAAACCTGCTTCTCGGGGTGACTCCAAGGGGGAAAGTAAGCAAGGCGGAAGTCCTCAGGGATCTGGAAGAAATATACGGGATATTCCCCATCCTGAAGGAATTCCGGCACCGGCTGGGATGGCAGCTTTCAGGCGGGCAGCAGCAGATGCTCGCCATCGGCAGGGGGCTCATGTCCAAACCCAAGTTCCTGCTTCTGGACGAACCTTCCCTGGGGCTCGCTCCCGTCCTGGTCCAGGAAGTATTCGAAGTGATCAGGAGGATCAACTTGTCCGGTACGACCATACTGCTGGTCGAACAGAATGCCCGAATGGCCCTGTCCATAGCCAATCGGGGCTTCGTACTGGCCACCGGGAACATGGTTCTCGTGGATACCGCAGCCAATCTGCTGTCCAACGAGGAAATGGGGAAGCACTACCTTGGTGCACGATCGCGTTCGGGAAGACGTACCGCCGGGTAACCGTCTCGTGTGCTCCGTAGAACGGAGGCGGCCGGAAGTGGGGAGTTGTCTGTGTCGAAGTAATGGGGCGAATGGCAATGGATTGCAAAACAAACGAAAGGGATGAAATGACGATGTTGAGAAGAGTTCCACATTTCCTGCTGGCAGGTATTTTGTCATTCCTGCTCTTTACCGTCGTCGACGGGAACGTAACTCGCGCAACTGCAGCCGACGGAGAAGTGCTGATCGGCATGAATGCTCCCGTGACCGGAGGGGCGGCAAGTGAGGCGGTGTATTTCCTCAAGGCAGTCAAACTGGCTGAAAAGCATATCAACGAGAGCGGAGGGATCAACGGCAAAAAACTGAAGGTTGTCGTGCAGGACAACCAGTCGACCAACCCCGGGGCACTGGCCGCTCTGAACAAGAGCGTAGAACAGGATAAAGTCCTTGCCGTCCTGGGGCCGATCAAAAGCACCCAGATCCTTGCCATGGCGGATGCCATCAAAAACTATGGAATTCCTACGATGATTGGCGGGACAAACGTCAATCTCACCAATCAGGGGAATCCCTGGCTGTTCAGGTGCCGCCCGGATGACTCCATCACCGCCCAAGCCATCGTGAAATATATCAAAGAGGATCTGGGGCTCAAGAAAATCGGAATCCTTCATGACTCCGACGCATTCGGAACGGGCGGAGCGGACATGGTGGAAAAGTACGCCAAGGAAAACGGTCTCACAGTTGTCAAGCGGGAAAAACACATGACGAGGGACAAAGACTACACGGCACAGTTGCTTTCGCTCAAAGCGGCCGGAACGGAAGCCTTCGTTCACTACGGCACGATCCTCGAAGACATTGCTGTGGTGCTGCGCCAGTACCGTCAGCTCGGCAGTCCCTTCAAATACGTCGGCCCGCCCGCAAACAGCGCGAAGGATACTCTTGCCCTTGCACAGGGAGCCGCGGAAGGGATTTTGACGACGGCCGATTCCATCCCGGGGCAGACGGAGGAATACAATTGGTATTCAACCGAATATCGCAAGGCATATAATGAAGAGATGGACGCCTGGGCGGCCTGGAACTATGATGCGATCATGGTTCTTGCCAATGCTATCAAGCAGGCGGGAGAAGACAGAGCCAAGATCCGCGAGGCCATTCTCTCACTGAAGAATTACCCCGGCGCGTTGGGCACCTATTCCTTCACCCCCAACGGCGACGGTCGGCACCAGGTCTGCATCGTCAAAGTGGAAAACGGGGTGCAAAAGCTGGTGAAAATCGTCAATATTGCACCCTGAACATATTAATGCCTGCAGCCGTAGCTTAAGCGAGTCCGTGTTGGAGGCACGGGATACCCCGTATCTCGTGCCTTCGACTTCAGCTGCAAAGAGTAAATCGGAATCATTGTACACTGCTGATAATGAGCTTGTATAAGTCCATTCACATCGTCCATAAGAATGATGTTATCGTATTTCATGTGGGGGAGGAGTTGAGGAGGATGCGGTGGAAGTAGTGAAGAAGAAGACGGCCGATTTCGTGGTCGAGGAGATAAAACGAATGATAGGGGCGGGCGAGATTAAGCCCGGACAAAAACTCCCCAATCAGGATGAGTTTTCATCTCTGCTAGGTGTCAGCCGTACATCCTTGCGTGAAGCTCTCAGCACTCTCGCAAGAATCGGCGTTATCGAGCAGCGCCCCCGGGTTGGCACCATCGTCACATCACAGGTTCAGTCCAACTATTCGGATTATCTGACACCGCCCCTCATCTCCGATCAGCAGGCTACCAACGAGCTTATTGAAGCCCGTCGATACCTTGAATTGAATGCCGTTGAACTGGCGGTCAAGAATGCAACGGATGAGGAAATACTGAGGCTTGAAGAGCTGGTCGCCCGAATGGCAAAAGCACTTAAGAAAAAGGATGCTGCCGAATACATCGAATGCGACACCGCACTTCACTTTGAAATCGCCAAAGCTTCCCACAATCGTTTCATTGTCCACATGTACATCAATATGATGGGTACCCTCAGTCAGTATATCCGTGAATCCTCCAAAGTAGTCCCCTGGATGCTGGGTCGGAACTTTAAATACCATCATGGAATAGTTGCGGCAATCAAGCTCCGTAATGCGACCAAAGCGAAAACTCGAATGGTGAAGCACATAGCGCAGGTGCAGTGCGCAGTCGAAGAATACTACAAGAGCATTGCCAACAATCAACGGTGAGTAGACCATGCGGAGACGTATGCGCGCTGAGAGTAGGAAACCTGATGCACTGGTGAAGGTTTTCGCAGACGGTTACCTGGAAATGAAAGCAACCTAAGAATTTCCGTTTCCAGCAAGAGGGGGCACATCGCCCCTCTTTTTTTGAGGTCAGTGTCCCAAGTCAGTGCCACTTTCCTCGACGCAGTCTTGGCTTCCCCGAAAAACCATCCCGAAAAGCCAATCCCCACGCCAGTTTAGGAGCATTTTCATCCGGGATGCTACTTTGCCGACTTCCAAGATGAAATTGCCGCATAAAATAAAAAAACCCGCGTGTTAGCGCGGGTTTAGGTGATACGCCTGCAGGGATTCGAACCCCGGACCTATGGATTAGAAGTCCATTGCTCTATCCAACTGAGCTACAGGCGCGCAGACCTCTAAATAGTAAGTTTCCCCTCCGAATGTCAATACCCTTTCTCCATATCCGGTTATTGGTCGAACCTGGTTAGAGACCGGGTGAGTGTTCCACGACGCAAGGCGAGTGAGGCTGGATCTCGATTTGCGGTTAAGAATGCCGCAGGTTCGAAATTTGAGAACCGGCTGCGGCTTCACATTTCAGATCACGGAGTTGTGGTCCCTGACCCACACGTGACAGGTCAAAATTTAGCCAAAAGTGTTAAATTAATAGAGGTCGGGCTGCCGGGATACTCTCGCCGGGTGTGTCAAGAGTGTCATAAGGGCTCTTTTTGTTTTGCCTTTTGGCCGGAAAAATTGTTAGCTAGGGCCTTCGTGCGCCCGTAGAGACTGCGGACGGGTACCCAGCCGGGGGGCCACCCTTTCAACCCCGGCGATCCTTCCGGAACTCATTTCTGCATAATGTTGGAGCGCTGAAAGGAGAATGCCTTATGAACCCCTCTACTCAATGGCTGAGCCTCATTGCCGGGGTCGCAATTTTTCTGTATGGGATCAAGAAGCTCTTTGAAGGTGATTGGATCCCTTTTGTCCTGGGTTTCCTGATCGTAGCTTTCTCGGTTTCGAAAATATTGAAGACCCGAGCCGCAAAAGGGAATACCGCCGACAGGAACAAAGGATCGTGAGTCATCGCCCGGTGACGGCTTGCGGGTCTCTTCTGAATCGGTATTCGCAGAGATCGAGAGAGCGGACTTGTATTGTGCCTTTTTGTGAGGGCCGATGCCTCCTGGCAGGCAACAATACGGAAAAACCGGCAAAAGGACAATGCGCTTGACGTCTCGACACAAATCATCTAACGTTCGACGTCTTGGATTGAAAGAATCCAAGATAATCCGGTGTGAGAAGGTTTCTGGTTGATGGAAGATCTGAATATAGTAATGCGGGAGCGGCTGGAAAAGGCAGCCGAGTTGGAGCAGCAAAGCATTCAGCTTTATCCAAACGGGTACTCCGTCCCGAACAGAATAGCGGATCTGCTTGAGCATGCCGAAGGCAAAACGGCTGAAGAACTGGAAGCGGAGGAGACGGTCTACACCGTGGCGGGACGTATCCTTTCAGTCCGTTCTTTCGGCAAATCCATTTTCATGCATGTGGTTGACGCAAGCGGCAAGGTTCAGCTGTATCTCCAGCAGAATCAGCTCGGCAAGGAAAGCTACACGCTGGCGAAGAAGCTGGACATCGGCGACATAATCCGGGTTGTCGGGCGACTTTTCAGAACGAAAACGAATGAAGTCACCCTGCTTGCAACCGAGCAGGTGCTTCTTACGAAAAACCTGAGGCCGCTGCCGGAAAAATACCACGGGCTCAAGGATGTCGAGCTGCGTTACCGGCAGAGATATGTCGACCTGATCATGAACGAGCAGGTTCGGGATACCTTCCGAAAGCGAGCCCAGATTGTTGGTGCAATCAGGCAATTTCTTTCCTCCCGCCGTTTTCTCGAAGTCGAGACGCCCATGATGCAGGCGGTCCCCGGCGGGGCTACCGCGAAGCCTTTCAAAACGTTTCATAACGCTTTGAGCATGGATCTCTACCTGAGAATCGCCCCGGAACTCTACCTCAAGAGGCTGCTGGTGGGTGGTTTCGAACGGGTTTTCGAGCTGAACCGGAATTTTCGGAACGAGGGAGTGTCCACGCAGCACAATCCCGAGTTCACGATGCTCGAGTTCTATCAGGCTTACGCCACATTCGATGATATGATGGCTCTTACCGAAGAGCTTTTTGCCAGGATCGCCGAAGTCGTAAATGATGGAAAACTGCAGGTGGAGTACCAGGGGCAGGTAATAGATCTTACGCCGCCCTGGGCGCGTTATACGCTCTGTGAATCTCTCATCAAAATCGGAAGCGTTCCCGAAGCGGCAATTGAAAACTTCGATGATGCCGTTGCATTTGCGAAATCGATCGGAATCGGAATCGAGAAGTTTGAGGGACACGGAAAACTGCTGACAAAGATATTTGACCTGTTGGTCGAACCGAAACTTATTCAGCCGACATTCATATATCAGTATCCTTTGGAAGTATCGCCGTTGTCGCGCAAAACGGAGAGCAATCCGGATTTTGTCGACCGGTTCGAAATGTTCATTGCGGCGCGAGAGATGGCAAATGCGTTCTCGGAGCTGAACGATCCGCGCGATCAGCGCGAAAGGTTCATGGGTCAGCTCGAGGCTCGTAAGGCGGGGGACGAGGAAGCGCATTTTATGGACGAAGATTATATCCGGGCGCTCGAATATGGGATGCCGCCCGCTGCAGGCGAGGGTATCGGCATAGACCGTCTGGTGATGCTTTTTACCGATTCGCCCTCAATTCGGGACGTTATCCTTTTCCCGCACATGAGACCGGAAAAGAAAACTCAATAATCAATATGGGATTTGAATTATTTGTCAGTCTGCGATACATGCTGTCCAAAAAACGGCAGACGTTCGTGTCGCTGATAACCTTCATTTCCATTGCCGGAGTTGCTGTCGGCGTGACGGCGCTGATTGTGGTTCTTGCGGTTATGAACGGTTTTCACGAGGACCTGCGCAATCGCATTCTCGGCATTACCTCCCATGTGAACATCGGCAGCTATGGCGGGCCGATCGGCAATTACAGGGAGGAGATGGCGGAGATCGAAAAGCAGCCGGGCGTGGTCGGGGCTACGCCTTTCATATATGCCCAGGTAATGATCACATCCGGCAGGAGCGTGTCCGGGGCCATTCTGCGCGGGATCGACCCTCTTTCCGCATCAAAGGTTATTGATATTCAGAAGAATCTGATTCGCGGGAATCTGGCGGATCTTGAGGTCACTCCGGGTGAACAGGACGGGCCCAGGTACCCGGGCATCATTCTCGGAGTCGAATTGGCGAACAATCTGGCAGTCCGGACAGGGGAATATTTAACCATAATATCGCCTGCGGGCAGGCTGACCCCCATGGGGCAGGTGCCGAAAAGCAAGCTCTTCCAGGTGGTTGGTATTATCCAGTCCGGAATGTTCGAATACGATAATACGCTTGCTTACGTCGCCCTGACTGCCGCTCAGCAGTTTCTCGGAATCGGGGATACCGTGACGGGAATCGAAGCCCGGGTGCAGAACATCTACGACGCGGGCAAGATTGCCGAAGCACTGAAGAACCGCCTCGGTCCGTCTTTCTATGTCCGCGACTGGATGCAGATGAACAGCAGCTTTTTTTCCGCGCTCAAGCTGGAAAAGGCCGTTATGTTCGTCATTTTGACGTTGATCATCGTTGTTGCATCTTTCAATATAGTCAGCTCGCTTACTATGCTCGTTATGCAAAAGAGCAGGGACATAGCGATTCTCAAAGCAATGGGAGCGACAACGGCCAGTATCAGGAAAATTTTCGTCCTGGAAGGTTTTCTGATCGGGATATGCGGGACGACGCTCGGGGTCCTCGGGGGCACCGGTCTTTGCGCGGCATTGAAAGAATATAGATTTATCGATTTGCCTGCGACAGTGTACCATATCTCGAAGCTACCGGTGAAAATGGAAGCACTCGATTTGATAATCATCGCCTTTTCGGCGTTGTGCATAAGTTTGCTCGCGACTCTGTACCCATCGCGTAAAGCGGCCCGGCTGGACCCGGCGGAAGCGTTGCGCTATGAATGATTTCAGGAAAACCGTCGAAGTCCAGACGCTGGGGCTGACGAAAGTCTTCGGGAGCGGTGCAAACGCAATCGAGTTGTTCAAAGATCTCGAGCTGGTCATCCGCAGCGGGGAGCGTATAGCCATAGTCGGAGCGTCGGGGGCGGGCAAATCGACCCTGCTGAACATCCTGGGGACGCTGGAAAGACCTACCGGCGGCAAGGTTCTTTACGGCGGAAACGACGTGTTCCTCTGGGGGGAGCGGGAGCTGGCAAATTTTCGCAACAAGAATATCGGATTCGTATTTCAGTTTCATTACCTGCTGCCCGAGTTCAACGCACTCGAAAATGTGATCATGCCGGGCCTCATAGCGGGCCTGCCGAAGGCGGAAGCCCGATCGAGGGCCATGGAGCTGCTCGAAAGGCTTGGCCTGTCTGCGCGGATCAACCACAGGGTCGTTGAAATGTCGGGGGGAGAGCAGCAGCGAGTCGCCGTAGCCAGGGCACTTCTGCTTCGTCCGAAATTGTTTCTTGCGGACGAGCCGAGCGGCAACCTTGACAGCCGCACCGGTCGCACTCTTCATGAGTTGCTGGTTTCTCTCAATGAAGAACTCGGATTGACCATGGTGATAGTCACGCATAACCAGGAGCTGGCATCGATGATGCACCGGGTGTTGCGCATGAAAGACGGTCAACTGAGAGACGAACGGGTTCGAACGGATGTATGCTCGACGGCATCTGTATGAG
>JAEZHY010000231.1 GCA_023416335.1 Pseudomonadota bacterium
GTGGGCGAAGCGCGAATCCGTTGTTTTAATGATCGCTCGTTCTTTAGCCGCCGGGTAGTTTGAGAACCGACGAGCTGCAGCCTTTCAGGTCGAAGGTTATTGCACTTGCCCAAGGCTCGAAATAGAAAAGTTGTGGCGCGGTCTCCCGACCGCGCCACAACTCCGTGCCGCCTTGGGCTCATTAGATATAATCCAACCCATTCAGCGCCGCTCTCCGGAACAGCAGACTCATCTCATACAAAGAAAACGAAAGTCACCAGCACGAAAGTGGGAATCAGCACCACTGCCGAATAGAGCATGAACTGGAAGAAATGGGGTACCTTAACCCCCTGCTCTTCAGCGATAGATTTGACCATCAGGTTGGGTCCGTTTCCAATGTATGTGAAAGCTCCCATAAAGACCGCTCCGCAACTGATCGCAGCAAGCAGATCTGCCCGCACCCCGATTCCGGAAACCACGGTGCCGGTATGCGCAATGCTCCTGGTAACGCTTTCTCCAAGGCTCGCCAGTGCGACATAGGTCGGAGCGTTATCCAGAAAAGAACTGAGTCCTCCTGTAATCCAGAAGAACTGCCACGGCTCCGTTATCCCAAGAGAGCCGCCGTTCGTATGCAGCGCGGAAAGCCAGGGTACCATAGTGATGAATATGGCGGCAAAAAGGACTGCAACTTCGATGATAGGGTGGTAGGTGAATTTGTTTTGTTCGCGGACATCTTTTTGCGTGAATCGGAGGGAGAGCGCGATTGCAGACACGAAAATCAATTCCCGAACAGGGGCCGGTGTTTGGAAGAAAATAGAGAGTACAACAGCCATCAAGAAGACAAGATTGATCTTTCCATGTACCGATATCGGTATACGGACCTCATCATCCTTTTTGATATCCTCCTTGGTCTCTTTGCTGTAGCTATGCCGATCCCATATATAGAAGATTGCGAGCAATATCCCGACCGCGGTGATCCATTGGGGCAACAGGCCGAAAGTCCAAGTGAAAGGCACCCCACGGATGTATCCAAGAAACAGTGGCGGGTCGCCAAGCGGGGTAAGGCTTCCTCCGATATTGGAGACAACGAAGATAAAGAATACGGGAATGTGAAAGATGTGTCTTCTCTCGCTTATCGTCTGGAGGAGAGGGCGGATCAGCAGCATACTCGCACCCGTTGTCCCGATGAAATTTGAGATGACCGCCCCGATCAGCAGAAAAATAGTGAGGGTCCCGGGGGAGGCCTTGAGATCGCCCTCTACCAGGATTCCTCCGGAGATGATGAAAAGAGCAGATAGCATGAGGATGAAACAAATGTACTCTTCGATGCTCTGCAACAGTTTATCCGGGAAATGAACCAGGTTAAAAAGGAAAACCGGTAAAGCTATGATCATGCAGACTATCGCCTTATTTCTGTTTTCGGACCAAAAGCGCGGGAAAGCCATGGGCATTACGGCGATCAAAAGCAGAACGATCCCGAATGGCAGATAGGTCCAGGTTGGTAGATTCATCATGGTGCTGCATCTCTCCGTGCTATTAAGTTGTTATGCGGCTACTCCAACATGCCCAGCATAAATCGAATCGACTCAACGTTGATTCCATTGGCCGGGTTTGACCTGTTCCGCAAAAAGGGCTCCAACTCCTCTGTCAGGCGAACGATCCTATCTCGTAGCTCCGCATCGATATTTTTTTCACCTGAGTTCAGGTGAACCAACTGATACGCTGCAGCAAGTTTGGCAGCAATCTGGACACTAATCGAACTGTCGCGGATTCCTGAAAGGGCGCAGTCGAGGATTTCCTTTCGGTAAGACTCTCTCATCGGTTTGGGCTCCGGAAGAAGATCCACTATGACGTTTGCAAGCTGCAGGTATGCCTGTATCCGCTCGCTCTCGCTTCCGCCTTTGGCCTTGTCAAGCAGTCTGTCGATTTCATTTCTTGGCATGTGCCGATCTAATTTGGACTTCACTATTCGCTCGATCATGCTCATCGCGGTTCTCCTTTTTATTGAACTCTGCCCTGAATTTGCCATACACCTCTCCACAACCATGAGGTGCCCTGCCTCCTACCCCGCGCGCGTTCTCACTGCATCGTGCTGATGGTCGACCACTTTTGTCCTAATACGGCAAAGTCCGTGCCTGAATCTGTGCAGCACGATTTTGGAGTTTCCACATGTACACGGAGAATGGATCTGCGCTCTTCAGACCCGCAAAAGTGCAATCCGTCATGCACGATCGAAAGCGGAAGTTTGCACGAAACGAGGCTGGGAGGTTCACGATTTAATGACTTCAATGCCTGACCAGGGTAGTGCTATGCGGTTTTCGGTAAGCTTTTTGTCCGATCGTGCAATAGCCTTGAGAAAACAGGCAAATCCTGATAAGGTTCAAGAACAGCACCGCGATTGATTTTTTAGGGCTCGCTCTTCATCTTCTAAGGAAAAGCGGATGGCTTTCCTCCCCCGCAAAATAGCCACCAGGTTCAGTACCGCGTTCAGCATGCGGTCGGCGCCTATATGGGCGAAGCTTTTGATAGCACTTGTCCCTTGCACATTGATCCTCCTCATCGCGGCCGGGTTGACTGCAAACTTCCTCTCCGCCCGGTTCCTGGATGACGCTGTCCGGAAAAATGTGCAAATTCGCGCTATCGCCCTTTCCAAGGAGGTAGGGGCCTTCCTGAGCGATCGCCGGTTGGACCTCCTGATATTAGGGCAGAATCAAATCACCCGTGCAGGCCTGTACGATTTCTGGAAGTCGCGGCAGAAGGTCAACGGATGGGGGTATGAGGCGGTTGCTTATCTGACGACCGATCCGGAACAGTGCATATACCTGGTCAGCCGCGGAAAAGAAGTTGTGCCGATTCCGACGAACGACATTCAGCAGGTGCGCCCCGACCCCAGGCACGACCTGAACGAAATCCCCAGACCGGAGGACGGGATCCTGGTTTCTTCCGTGCTGGAGACCAGCTATCCCATCGCAGACGCTGAACAGTTGAGCCCCTACCTGGCCAAGAACGTCGTCCGGTTCATGAACCTGGTTATAAAAGACGGAGTGCCGGATGGACTTCTGCTTCTCGAAGTAGATGTTTTTCAGATCAGGGACATCCTCACGAAATTTTCTTCTTCCATGTCCAGTCTCAACATGTTCGAAAGTGAGGAACAGCAATACTCTTTCTTCTTTGGTCTGGAAGGCTGGCTATGGTTCCGCTCCGACGAGACAAAGTGCAGGAGTGCCAATTCCTCGACTTCGCTTGCCCGGGATGGGTTCTCGGGCAGGTTTGGAATACTTGGCCTCTCCTCAGCTTTCAAGCCTTCCCGGGAGCATGCCGAGTACTGGCAGATGGTCAACGAAGTCCGGAACGGGAGACCGGGTGTCATCATGATGCCTGACCGGCAAACAGACTCAGCGAAGGACTATTACTATATGGGCTATGCACCGGTAATGGTCCACACAGGCCCGGGTCTGAGCCATAAAATCTTCGGGGGAGTGACATTCGTCGATCACGGCGACCAGGGAGGCAATCGGCAGAGCAACCTGATTTTTCTTACTGCGGCGCTTGCGGCAATTGTGCTCTCGCTGCTGGTTTACATTGTTAGTCGGGTGATAACCCATCCGGTTCTTGAATTGACAAACGAACTCGACCGAACTTGTGCGACCGGGGAATTGAAGGACATAGAAACACCGGGGCGCGATTTGGAGACTGCTCTCTTGACCCGCTCGGTAAATCGCCTTTTTTCGAGGATCAGGGAACAGACTGAAGAACTCAGGCTCAAGGACCGGTTGCTGCTCATGAGCGCTGAAAGTGAGCGGGTTAAGCTGGAAGAGGAGATCAAAGCCCTCAAAAGAAACTTCCTCGCTGTGGACATCGAGGAGATCCTGGGATATACGCCCGCTCTCGAGTCCCTCAAGCTGGATATAATCAAAGCCTCTTCGATCGATGCCGACGTGCTCATTTTGGGTGAGACGGGCACAGGAAAGCAACTCGCGGCGGAAGCCATCCACAGGCTGAGCGGCAGGTCCCGCAAACCCTTCATTACGGTCAACTGTGGAGGTTTGAATCAAAATCTTCTCCTGGACGAACTCTATGGGCACGTCAAGGGAGCCTTCACAGAGGCGAGGAGCGACCGCAGAGGAGCATTCCTTGCGGCTGACGGCGGCATTCTCTTCCTTGACGAAATCGGCTCCGCTTCTTCTGAAGTGCAACAGAGCCTGTTGCGGGCAATTTCCGCCAGGAAGATCAGCCCCCTCGGAACCGATGCCGAGCACGACGTCGACGTCCGCGTGATCGCCGCAACCAACGAGGATCTGTTGGAAATGGTCGAACGGGGGCAATTTCGGGAGGATCTGTATTACCGCCTCAAGGTGATTACGATCCGTATCCCGCCGCTCCGGAACCGTCGCGAAGATATTCTCGTTCTGGCGAACCACTTCCTTAAGAATGCCGCCGCCCAGATGGGCAGGAACGACATCGGAATGACACGAGGGGCACTGGAGAAGCTTAAAGCCCATGACTGGCCCGGAAATGTGCGGGAACTCCAGAACTGTATAACGGGTGCCGTGGCGATGGCTGAAAGCTCTCTTATCTATGCCCGCGACATTCAGTTGGATGAAGAAGACCTCCCGTACGCTGTCCAGCCCCGGGACGGATCTCAGCGATCGGTGTGTTGCGAGCCGCTGAATGTGGAGTGTCTTATTCCGGAAGGTGCCACTCTTAATGAGCGGCAGAGGAAAGCGGTCTCCATCATCCTGAAAAACAAGGAGATAAGTCGCTCGGACTACCAGGATCTGATGGGGGGAGATCTGCCGAGGAGAACTGCTGTCCACGATCTGCAGGACCTTGTCAGGAAGGGCGTTTTAGAGATGACGGGTCGAGGTCCTGCGACCCGCTACAGGCTGGTTCGCGCGAAGCAGACCTCTGCTGCGCCACCGACCGGAGGTTGATTCGAGATTCTTGAGCCCGTCATCCCCACAAACCGGAGATGACGGGCTTTGCGTCCTTGTCCGGATTTTCGGCTTTATCGGCCGAGTAGGACTTTTTGGGCATCGATCTAATTTGAGCAGATTTTCCGCGCAACTTCTTCCGCCTCTGTCAAGACATCCAGGTGAGTTTCAATTTCCCCCGGCTCTCGTAATCCGCAGGCGCGGATGAGAAAGCTCTCCGCTAAGCCGTACCACTTCATGAAGTAATCGTACCTCGCGAAAATACCGCCGAATAATTCTTCGTCAGGATTGCCCTGTGTCAGGGCCATCACGAATTTCTTGCCGGGCGAAAAGCGGACGGGATCGGGGTTGGTCAGGTAATCGGACTTCAGGAAGGAATAAAAACGGTCTATCGCCCCCTTCAATTGGCTCGAAACCTCACCAAAATAGACGGGAGAAGCCATCACCAGCACATCGCTGCTTTGGATCGCCTCCAGGACTTCTGCCAGATCGTCTTTCAATGCACATTTTTCGAGCTTTGTCTTACACGCCATGCAGGCCTGACACCCCCGGTACTTGAGGGTATTCAAATGATAAGTCTTTGTTTCGGCCCCCAGTTTTTCAGCAGTATCGGTAAACCGTTTCGCGATAGCGGAGCTGTTCGATTTAGCCCTTGGACTTCCAAGAAGGCAAACGATCTTCATGGATCACCTCCATCCTGTAGCGGACCTTATTCATAACCAGGCAACGCAGTGCAGCCGTCTCCGCACTGCCACGTACTTCATGTTTCCCTGCCACTCTAAACTTCTTGACATTCTTGAAGCGGCGGATAGAACATCTACCATATTCAGCGACTATGACAAGTACTGATCTTTTTGTATGGTACTTACACGGAGTATAGTATAGAAGGAGGATCCAGGGTGAAGCCCTGCAAGACAAAGGAAATCGGAGGTAAGCGCTATCGCTGTTTTTTCGAGCTGACGCTCAAAGTGATCGGCGGCAAATGGAAACCCATCATTCTCTACCAGCTCGCGCGTGAAGGAGTCTTGCGCTTTAGCGACCTCAGGCGTGAAATCCCGGAAGTGACCGAGCGGATGCTCAGCAGGCAGTTGCGCGAACTGGAGCAGGACGGTCTCGTTCACCGGGAGGTTTACAAGCAGGTTCCGCCAAAGGTCGAATATTCGCTGACGAAACTCGGCTGCAGCCTCATCCCGATCCTCCTTCGCATGCGCGAGTGGGGCGTGGCCTATGAAGAGTACCTTGGAGGCGACGCCCTTTTTTCCGGAGAGGAATACGAGCAGCGAGACCCTGTGACAGTGAACGCCTGCTACTGTGAAGGCCGGTAACCCTTTATCTACCAAATTCCCAGAAACAGGATATACGGGACACCGATCCCGAGAAACACGGCAAGGTATATCGCTCCGAAAATGAGCCCCAGGCGCCAGAAATCACTGGACCGGATATAGCCGCTGCCATAGTAGATGGGCGACGGACCGGTGGCGTAGGGAGTAAGGATTCCCATGAGTCCGAGGCTCATGGCAAGCAGCATGGACATGAGTCTTACGGGCATACCGTCGATGAGCAGTATCGCGGACAGGAACACGGGCAGCAGAGCGGTAACATGCGCGGTGAGACTCGCAAACATGTAGTGAATCAGGAAAAAGATGGCCGCGATGCATACCGCGGCGGTCAGGACCGGAAATCCCGCGAGGTGAGCTGATGTGGCCTTTGCGAACCAGTTGAGAAAACCCACCTTGTTGAGGCCATCGGCCAGTGTCACCAGGGTGGCGAACCACAGGAGCACATTCCAGGCCTGTTTATTGCCGACAACGTCCTCCCAGGAGATGACGCCCAGAAGAACCATCAGTGAAAGGGCCACCAATGCCACCAGGGTGGCGTTCAGATATGCTCCTCCGAATATCCAGAGAGTCAGCGAGAACAGCGCGAGGCAGGCCATCGCTATTTCCCTGCGGGTAATCTTTCCCATGCCGGCAAGTTCTTCGGCAGCCCATTTCGGCGCTTCTTCGCTCGTTTTCAACTCGGGCGGATAGATCTTGTAGACAAGGTACGGGACTGCAAGGAAAAGGATTAGACCCACCGGCAGGAAACACTTGAACCATTCCATCCAGGAGATATCGACCGAAGCCGTCTTGCGGAGCAGGGAAACGGCCAGGAGGTTCGGCGCAAGTGCCGTAAGGAACATCGAACTCGTCACGCATGTGGCTGCGAGCGATGTCCACATGAGGTAGGAGCCGATCTTCCGGGAAGTCTCGCCGGGTGCGGATCCGTAGAGGGCAGGAATGTTTTTTATGATTGGGAAGATGGTTCCCCCGCTACGGGCGGTAATCGAGGGCATGAATGGCGCCAGGGCGAGGTCCGCCAGGGCTACCGCATAGCCCAGGCCGAGGGTCTTTCTCCCAAGCTTTCCTATCAGCATAAGCGATATGCGCCTGCCCAGGCCGGTTTTTTCGTACCCGGCCGCAAACATGAAAGCAGTAAAGATCAGCCAGACCGTTGCATCCGAAAAGCCGGAAAGCACCCATTGGATTTCGTCCGCAGGCTTGGGCTTCGCCGTTTTGGCTGTTGGAGCGGGTTTCTGGTCCGGAAGTGAACCAGGGGACCTCTCTCCACGCTCCTGCAGTGACTTGGCGGCAGTTGGTTGTACCTGGCTCGATTGAACGGATACCGCGGATCCGGAATTCCCTGCATTCGGTGGAGCTACCGGTACAAGCAGTAAAGCTGCGGCAAGGCAGATCCCGATGAGTCCCGCGGCAGCCGGGGGGATCGTTTCCAGCACCAGGGCAACGATTACAGCTATGAAAATGGCGAGATAATGCCATGCAAAGGGTTCGATCCCCCGGGGAATCGGGAGGGCCATGACGGCGCCTCCGACAAGAATCGGGGCAATGGCCTTCAAGATTCGAATCATTTCCATTTCCCTCTGAAAATCCAGCTTCGTTTTACTTTAGCAACCCGGTGGGACCGGGTCCGATCCATTCGCCGGACCCGATCCTGCCGCATGAAAAGCTCTTATGGAATTCCGTCCATTACTTGCGTACAGCTGGAAGAGGAACTGCAAAAGGCTTGCACTTTTCCTGGTCGTTGGCCAGGTCCGGATTGACAAAGCGGGCGCCCTTATTGAAATCTTCCGCCGTCATGTTACCTTCGATCCACCACGACCAGACGACTTTCAGAGGTTTGTCCTTCGACGTATTGACAAAGCCGTGCACGGCGTAAGGACGATGGTACATAATGGTCCCCGGCGTAACGTGTTGTTTCTGGTCGTCAATGTACCAGTCGCCCTCGCCTTCCACCACATAGTAGATTTCAGGAGAAGGATGGTTGTGGGCGGGATAAGTGACCCCGGGTTTGAGTTCCAGTGTCCCGAACTGCATGTTGTTTGCCGTCAAGCCTGTGAAGGTAAACGATGCAGGCCCGAGAAGCTGCGTATAGAAATACTTGGCGTCCTTGTCTGCCGCTCCGTTGGCCCCATTGCCGCGGAACCAGGACGGATGGGTCTTGGTTGCAAGTTTGGCGGCGTCCTTCTCATTGAAAAATGCGACCGCTCCGTCCTGCCTGCCGGGGACCGGGTACTCGCCATATTGCGCAAGCGCCGGTTGAACGGTCAGAAATCCCAAAGCCGCTGTCAGAAATAACGTGCCGATTGCTGTGCTTCCAAATCTCATAAAATGCTCCTCAAATGAAATCTCTACTACGGCGCCCGGTGGCCGCCCCCCTAACTGCAGTCCGGGAAAAGAGCGGACTTGCAGCGCCCATGCTCATACAGATCCGTTGCGATGCCCCGGCATTGCCATCCCCGTTCGGCACATGCGCGAATCCGCAAGCTACATTAGGCAAAAGGGGTGCCATTACATGTATTATGCTGTTATTTCCGACACTTATTGATGGACGAAAGAAGATTTTTCCGGTCTCAGGCGAGTCGTGATTATTGGAAAAGCAAAGGCAAAGAGAGGCATCAGCCTTGTATTCTATTGATATTACGCAATATTTGACGCTTTATGCAGGTTTCTATGGCTATGCATTTTGCTATGGGGTCCTTGTTACATCTCGATCTAACCGGGAGAGATTTATTTCCAAAGCACCGATCCTCGCTCTGAGGCCAGGGTCAGAGCGAGGTGGCTTTACCGCCTGAACAACCCAGATGCTACGATCCGAGGCTGAATTGTCTTCGAATGAAAATCTTGCTCAAAGGACAAGAAATTGGCGGATAGTTTTACGAAAATCACGAAAAAGACACTATGTCATCCTAAAACGTGCCGAGAGTGCGGTAGGGTGGGCACAGAGTTCCACCGTGCCCACCGTTCGGCCAATCCGACTGATATCGATTCATTTTCTGGGGTCCCCAGGGAGAAATGGCTGTCGCTCAAATCATCGCGACAGCTTCGAATGACCGGCAGAGCCCAGAGTCGTCATTCCGACCCTTCTCTTCGATCAGGACAAGTTCACACCGGAATCCAGGCTTTAGGGGCGGATTAATTGGGAATTCAAGACCTTAAAACCCTGGCTCCCGGCTCAAAAGCTGCCGGGATGACGGGTTGGGGAACTTGGTCGCAAAATGCCCGGCAAAAAGGTTTGTCTCCATTTGCGCAACAGCCCCTCCAGTTTGAGAACCAGCGGGCGAAGTTTCTTAAAGCAACAGCATACCGCTGGTTCCCAAGCTCCGGCTTCCTCTCACAAAAGCCGAGCCTATCATTCAGCTTTCACCTTTCCGACAGAATTGCGAATTGATTTCGGAGGATTGGATTTGTTTGCCGCTTGGTTGAGGAGCCGATCTGCGGGAAAATGACGGGATGGTCGGGGCCGTTCCGGGCAATTCATCGCTCCCGGGGCCGGGCTTCCCAAGCAGGAGCTTGGGAACCAGCGAATTCCGGAGGACTTAATTTTGTTGGTTCCAGTGGCTGGACGGTGGGCACGGTGAAACGTGTGCCCAACCTAAACCGCTCGCCGTTCACTCTTTCATGCGTCCGGGGACAATTCCCCCTTCTGCCTCCGACAATCTACTCGGCTCCCGTGGTTCGCGGCTTCATCTTCTTGAGCCGCCGGCTCAGGGACGGCTGAGTGATCCCGAGGAGGCCCGCGGCGATCGTCTGATTGCCGTTTGCTTTCTTTACGGCCTCCCTTACCAGGATGTCGATGGTTTCACTGATGGTGGGTATCCGGTCATGAAAAGTGACCGGAACATCTCCGGCGAACGCGGATACAGAGTAGTGCGGGGCATGCGGGTGAACGCGCCCCATGGCCATTTTGAAAGATGCAGTAGAGAGTTTTCCCGAATCGTGCCGGCTCACGGCATCGTTCACCATGGCCCTCAACTCTCTCACGTTTCCCGGAAAATCGTAGGTCTGCAGCAGGAGATAGAGTTCCTCCGGTACTGCGGGCATTCTTTTTTTCATCGATGCCGAAGCTTCTCTGAGAAAAGTGTTCAAAAGCAAAGGGATGTCCTCTTTTCTCTCTCTCAGGGGAGGCACGGTAATGCAGTGGGACTGCAGCCTGTAGTACAGGTCTTTACGAAATCGGCCTTCGCTCATTGCCTCCGGCAGGTCCTGGTTCGTCGCGACAATGATCCGGGCCTCGGACCTCCTGCAATGGTCGCTGCCCAAAGGAAGATATTCGTTTTCCTGCAGAAGCCTTAGCAGTTTGACCTGGGCACTCATGCTCAAGTCTCCGATTTCATCGAGGAAAAGAGTGCCCCTTCCCGCCTGCCGAATCATTCCGGGCCGGGCCTGCGCAGCCCCGGTAAAGGCCCCGGGCAAATGGCCGAAGAGCGTGTCCGACAGTACATTATCATCGAGTCCCGCTACATTGAGGGCCACAAAGGGGCAGTGAGGTCTGGATGTCAGGTGCACCGCCTCGGCGACAAGTTCCTTTCCAACGCCGCTCTCTCCCTGGATCAGCACCGGGTGGGTACTTGCCGCGATTGCTTCGATATATCTAAAAATTGCACGCAACTTGAAAGACTGCGTCACGATCTTCGAGAATGCATCGGGATTGCGGACTTCCTCGCTTAGCAGGTGAGCTTTGAGCTTCTGGTTTTCTCCGCGCAGCTCGACAAGGCTCAGGGCGCGCAGAACTCCCGTTATCAGCTCCCCTTCATCCGCCGTTTTAACAAAGTAGTCGTAAGCTCCCGACTTCATGCACTTGATACCGGTCTCAACCTGGTTGAGGGCCGTTAGGACAATTACCGGGGTCTCAGGATATTCCTCGCTGATTCTCTGCAGCAGTTCTTCGCCCGAAACATACGGCATCACGAGATCGAGAAGAACCACCCCTACCCTTCGGGCGGCCATGATTTCCATAGCCTTCCGGCTGTCCCGGCAAAGGATGATGTCTTCGAGATTTCCGACCCGCTCGAGCATCAGGGAAATTGCATGCAGCCAGGGCTCTTCGTCGTCTATCACCAGCACGGGTAAAGATTGCGCCTGTTCGTTTTTCATTCTTCCTCGACAGACTCTAAAAATACTTTGAGACGATTTCCGGAGTACAAGGATTTCAAGATTTTTTGCACTACGTTCTTCCGTGGGCCTCCATGTCGGGACCATCTCTAAGTTTTGAGGCTTCTGCGCTCGAAAAGGGCAAAGAGACGATCACGCAGGTTCCGGCGTTCGGCATGGAATCGAAGGAAATCCTGCCGCCGTGTTCTTTCACTATTCTCGACGAAATAGACAGGCCAAGGCCTGTTCCTCCCCTGTCCCTTCGTGTCGTGTAAAAGGGGTCCAATGCATGGGTCATAATTTCAGGACTCATTCCGACTCCCTCATCCTCGATCCGGATACTGTTGCAGCCGGCCTCGGCATTCTGTGCGGTAGTGATGGAAATGGAATGCCTTCTGTCCGGAAGCGCCTCACATGCGTTCATGATGAGATTCACCATGAGCTGTTCGAGACGCTGGGAGTTGCCCCTGACCGGCGGAAGCCCGGATCCGAGGGTTACGTGAAAGTTGTCCGTTGCCTTTATCACCGCATGCCTGGTAAGCCTCACAGCTACTTCGACAACCTTGTTGATGTCCACGGATTCCACAGAATCCATCGGCTTTTCGGAAGAGAAATTCTTCAGGTCCTCGACGATTTGCCTGATGCGCCGGGCACTGTCGAGCAATACCTGGAAAATTCGGGGGATTTCCGCCTTCAGCCTGGCGTACGGAAGGCCCGCGATACGCGTTTCATCCGCTGCTGCTCCCATGTGCCGGTCCAGTAACGGCAGCAGCTCTTCGAAGGACTTTTGAAGCATGGGAACATGGAGCAGGATCAACCCATCAGGGTTGTTTATCTCATGTGCGACCCCGGCTGCAAGCACTCCCAGCGAAGCCAGCCGATTCGCTGTGGATGCTTCCGCTTCGAGCCGGCTCTTCTCTGTGATATCGGTCGCCATTGCAATCACGCGCCCGGTCTCCTCACCAAGCATCCTCAACGGAAATACCCTGACTTCCCATTTCCTGCCGTCTGCAGCCTCGAGAACCGATTCCGAGTACTCCCCCGTCTCGAAGCAGCGCAGGACCGGGCAGTCGCTGCACCTTGCCCGGTTTCGCCTGCACAGAGCCCCGCAATAATCCAGAGCTGTTTGCGTTTCATACGGCAGGCCCTCCGATAAACCCGAATTTGTCCAGATAATATCGAGGTCGGGACCCACAAGGGTAATTCCAATGGAAATCCCTTTCAAAATCGTTTCAAGTTGCACCTTGAGTTCATTCAGGTTTGCCGCGCTCTCCCGCAATCCAAGTTCCGCCGCCTTTCGCTCGGCAAGCTCTTTTCTCAGCTCTCTTGTTCTCTGCCCCACCTGCTTTTTCAGGGACCAGGTCCACGTGAAGCTCAACAGGATCAGGAGCAGCAGGGGCGAGAGCACGCCGGCCGCATAGCGGGCGATCTTTTCCAAAGGCCAGCCGCTATCCGTGAGTTCGCCGAACCATTTCCGGTGTATTTCCTCGAATCTTCCATCGGCCTTTATGAGCCGAAGCCCCATATTCAGGTCCTTGAGCAGGTCTTTGCGCCCCTTGGTTACCGCGAGACAGTATTCACGGGGAAGAATGGGTTTTCCGGCAGTTCGGATGCTGTCGAGCTTAAAGCGCTGAAGAGTCCTCCGGCCTACATACTGCCCTACGATCGCCGCGTCGTAATCGGATGAAGCGAGGAGTTTCAACGCTTCCGGTTCGGAATCGACTTGCGTGAAATAGGCCTTCAAAGGGTGCGCCTTGAGATAATCCTCGACGAAAGACCCCCGTGCGATCAGCACCCGTTTTCCGGCAAGGTCTTCCAGAGAATAGATGGAGGTGTCCTTTTTCCGGACAAATATCTCACTGTATTCGATGGTGTTCGGCTCGGAGAAATCAAAGGTCCCTTCCCGTTCGGCAAGAAAATACATGGCCAGAACGTCGATTTCTTTGCCTGCTGCAAGGTTGCTGCGAAGGTCGGGCCAATTCCCCAGTCGAATGTCGCTGCTGCAGCCGAGTGTTTCACTGATGGCGCGGACCAGGTCGATGTTGAAGCCGGATGCCTCCCCCTTCTCATTGATGAATTCATAAGGCGGATAGTCCGGGTCCCCGCCAAACACGATGACGCAGTCCTGGGACGTTTTCGAACCGCTTGACTGCTGATCCCCCGCAACACCGCATGCTTCACCGGAGAGAAACAGGACCAAAAGGCAGATGATGAAAGAGTAACTTCGCATGGACGTTGGACACCACATCTGAAACACGATCAGCTAAAACTAACCGGGTACCCCGGCGCACTTGCAGGTAATTATAGAGGCACACGAAACAAAAGTAAAAGAAAGCCGCGCGGGTGAGAAAGGGGCCGGGCCTGCACTCTTCTCAAAACGGCCTCTTCTCAATTTGATCTACAACCTGATCGTACAAGGGTTTGGGTCAGGTTAACGAATCTCCGTTGAGTAATACAGAGTTGCGTTCAAGAAGGATCCAAATAGCGTGGGGACCGGCGGCCCCCACACCCCCTGCGCCACTTTGCGGCTTACTTGGCGCTTGCTGTGGCGCCCCACAAAGGCACCGGGGCAGACACAGCAAGCGCCGAGCGATCGGCCCAAGAGGGCCGAATCTGGTGCAAGTGCCCGGTCGGGGGTTAACCTCTTCCACCTCGCAGGGAATCTAATATCAACTTGAAAGCAACTTAGCATTAAGGAGTGCTGCAGAGTCGTACCGGCAAGCTTCAAGAGATGCATGGCTTCCATCAAATGATTACGGTATGCAGTACAAGGTAAACACGTTGCATGTGAAACCAGATAGAGGTGATATTTGTGATGGAAAAGGGAACGCATGAAGGGGACCGGCTTGACTATCAGGCGCTCTGCGATCTTGCACGGTCCCGCAATATAAAATGTATAGAGGCGCGCGGTCTGGATACCCGGAAGGGCGTACGTTTTCATAAGGATGGCGAGGACTGGATCGCAATCGATTCAGACCTGCCTGTAAGCGAAAAAATCAGGACTCTGGGATATCTGCTGGAGAATGAACCGGAAACCGCCGCGGAAAAGGTCGGAATTCAAACGAAATTCGATAAAAGTTCCATGACGCCTGTGCTGACCTTATGCTGCTCCTGAATTCGATGTTCGTTCCAGGCAGCCTGCCCGAAGCACGGCCCTGCAACACAAGGGGGACTGTCCGCAATTAAGCTCGGCCGGTCCCCCGTTATTTTTCCAGCTTCCGTTCGGCAATTCCACGAGTGATCGTCTATATCGGCAAAAGCTTGAGCAGTGCGCCTATTGCCGCAGCCTGTTCCTTGCTCAATTCTCCGATGTGTCCTCTTCTTTCGGCCATGCTCCGAAAACGCGTAAAGTCGGTCGGAAGGACCTCTTTCTCAACCAGGAGCGCGATCTTCTGTATAATTTCACGAATATTTTCTGGACTTCTTATCCTTCCCGAGGTTTTGACGAAATATTCTACTTTGACCTTCCCTTTGGCGGTGTTGAACTCCAGGTCCTTTACACGATGGAGCGCGAGGATGGAATAGTCGCCAAGGGCCTGCCAGAACACTTCATCATAACCCTGCCACGTCGGCAGATGGAAGCGAAGCAAAGTCGGCGTTTGTTTTCCGTTTGCCGGAATGGTTTTGTATAGAACAACAGGCACACTTTCAGCTTCTTCTTTGCTTGTGCTTTCGAGCAGATCAAACAACAACGTCCTTTGCAGTTTGCGCAGCCGCTTGTCGAATTGCTCCAGCAAACCGCCCTGACCGGGGATATTGCCGACGGCTCCCAGTATCTTTTGAATTGCCATTTCCATACAGTCATACTCCTCGGGTGCTTTTCCGCCGTTTTCAAGTGGAGCGGGTGCGTCCCCCTCCAACCTGATCTCGCGAATGAACTCTCGCGAGGCAAAAAACGAGCGGCGCAGGACTGCTAATATCGGTCAGATAGGAACCCTTCCCACAAGAACATAATTATGGAATTGTAACCTGTTCTGAAAAGGAGAGACTGGTCGGGATCGAAATATAACCCGATTCTATTCTATTTGCCTGAAGCTCTCACGATAATTACGGTATTTACAGCCACCTGGAGGAGTAATCGTCCAATCGGAGAGTTCTATCATCTTATCAGGGGTATACCGCAATAAATCTTTCTAATAGGAGATCATGCAAATGGTTCAGCAATCGCCCCTCTCTCCGCGAATCAACAGCATTAGCTGGGGACACATGGAAGTGGAAGGCGTTGGAGCCGGAAAAGACTTCAAACTGTATCCCGGCGGCGGACGAGCCTGGAACTGGAACGAGACCGGCACAGACCACGATCCCGGCATCCAGCCCGAAGACGTCATTGAGTTGATCGAGCATGGGAGTGAGGTCGTCGTATTGACCCGCGGAATGGAGCTTGCCCTTCAAACCTGCCCTGAAACATTGGAACTGCTCGAAAGGCAAAACGTAAGGGTTTACATCGAAGAAACCCGCGCTGCAGTGGAGTTATATAATAAACTGGCGCAGAATGAGGCCGTGGGAGGATTGTTTCATTCGACATGCTGAAGGCTGTAAGCACGGTTCCCTCAATATTGGCGCTTGTGCTATTAGTGCCTCGCGCTATTATCATCCACATGATATGGACATTCGAACGGAAACACTGAGTGGTGACAGAGAGGGCCGACACAGTATCAGCATCAACGATCAGTGGCGCATATGTTTTAAGTGGCACGAAGGAAATGCATATGATGTCGAAATCGCGGATTACCACTAAAAAAAGAGAAGATCCCGTGAGTGAAGAGAAAATTGCGCCTGTCCACCCGGGCGAAATTCTTGAAGAGGAATTCCTGATCCCTATGGGAATCAGCCAATACCTCCTGGCCAGGGACATTACGGTCGATCCCCGTCGAATCAACGCCATTGTTCAGGGAAAGCGCGCCATTACGGCCGATACGGCCCTGCGTCTCGGCCGGTACTTTGGGGTCGAGCCGGAGTTTTGGATGAACCTGCAGACCCATTATGATCTCAAAGTACAGGCAGACCGTCTCGCCGGGAAGCTGGAGCGGAAGGTAAAAATTCATTCGGCATGAAGTTTGACACCTGTAATCGTCTCATACTAAGTTCCTTTCAAGTTGATATTTAATTCCCTGCCGAGGTGGAAGAGGTTAACCTCCGACCGGGCACTTGCACCAGATTCGGCCGCCGGTCCCCACGCTATTTGGAACCTTCTCTTGAACGCAACTCCGTATCAAAGATCGTGGCGGAAGAACGAAGAACACTCCATTGAGTTTTTCAAACTTCACTGAGGGATCTGTTAATGCAAGGCATTCGAGACCATTGCCCTTCATGCGGCATCGGCCATCAGGGCAAGCAGGAATTCGGAATAGCGGTCTTTCGCGGGCAACTCATAATCGACTTTCAGCCGCCTCCGACTTGCTGACACGGGCTGGTTTGTCAGGCGATCTTTCTCCTCTCTGCGATAGGTTTCCCAGTAAAGCCCCGTTCCCCGCTTCTGCCAGGCAGGCAGTTCGTTGTAATTTATGCCCGCCATAAAGAGGAGTTCATTCTTTTCCGAGACCGACTTGCCGTGCAGAAAGGCCGTTGCATCCTCCGCTGAATATCCTCTCTTTCTCAATGTCCAGTAGCAATGGCTGTTCAGCGAATTTCTGTGCGCGTCTTCCGCCCGCCACCGAAAGTAATCGCAGACGTATTCCGGAGATGGGAGCTGAGAAATCCGGCAGTCGAAAGATGCCGGGGCGCCAAGGTCCGACGAGAATTTCGCGCTCGCCTCCCCTGCCAGGATCGAGAGGTATTTGCGAAGCTTACGCCCGAACGAATCTTCATCCCGGTCGAACAGAAGAGATATCTCATCGCTTTGGCTATAACCGAAAACAATCCTGAACCCGCATTGCATGAGGTGTCCTGTCGTTGAAACCATCAGGTCCCGGAATCGTACGTCAAAAGGCGCTTCGAATCTGTGAACCTCTCTCGTGAGGCGGGTGAAGCTTCGGCCGTCGAGTCTTGCAACCATGTAAATGCCGGGCACGGCAAAC
>JAEZHY010000271.1 GCA_023416335.1 Pseudomonadota bacterium
GGGCAGGGAAGCTACGGATCGAGCGGATCGTCTCAAGTGGTCAGGCTTCGCCCGAAGGTTTCTGGTATGACCAGGATGAGAACGAATGGGTGATGGTTCTTGAGGGAAGCGCAGGGTTGCGGTTCGAGGGAGAAGATGAAATCGTTGTTCTCAATCCGGGCGACTGGGTTGATATTCCCGTTCATGTCAGGCATCGGGTTGAATGGACGGATGCTGAAAGAAAGACGGTATGGCTTGCGGTGTTCTACTAGTTCGCATTACGGCTACCGGGACCTCGTCATAGGTGGGAATGACAATGGGACGCAGAATGCCCTGTTTCACATAGGGGCGGTGGCTCCCCTCCTGTCCGGCAAATCGGAATCCAGCCGCGAAGAAAACCCTTTCGAGGATTTTCCAATGGAGCGGTACTAATTTTGGCATCAACCCAATCCGATCATGCTGATGTGCCTTTCTACTGCAATCCGTGTTGGTGCCATACAGGTTCCATTGTCGCATTGATAGCCACATTCCTCGAGGATCTCTTCAAGGGTTCCCATGTCCGAAGCCGTTTGAACTAAGAGATGCACCGCTTCATCAAGGGCCCTTTTTGCCTCCTCCGGGATGTTTCCTGAACTCATTACATCCAGTGGCATGGCATGAGCTATGAAATAGTTGGCTTGCTTCCGGATATGGATAGTAAATTCGATATTCAAATTGCCGGCCATACTGCACCTCGCGATTCGAAACTACACTGCAGGGAGAATAATCAAGGAACGTGTGATCTCCCTAATAATACGATATTAAATCAAAGAGCCCCGCAACAAGAATGCTGATCGCACAACTTTAAACGTTTCCTGATGATTTGGCTCGGTGGCTCGGTCATAGCCGGACTACTGAATCAAACTCACCCTCTCCGCCACCGATGCGCATGAATGGCATTAAAGGTAATCGCGTCCAACTCGCTTTTCACCAGTCCGTGCAGAAGATAGGAAAATTTCCAATGGAGGATGTATTGAGAATAGATTTTAGAAAAAGCCTTCGGAATTCTTAGACCTGGAAATACATACACATCTGGCAGAACTGCCGTACTTTGGCGACTTCGCAGTCCGGTTGGTTGAAACTGAGGCCCACGGCTGTTTTCCTGTGGGCATAGGAGTAGCGGGTATTCATTACGGAACACTGGACGGATTCGACCGATTGATTGTCCGGGAGGATGAAGGTCAGTTGCATGCCGGCCCCTTACACAACCGGGATTAAACTCGGAAGCTCCAGGCAACACCCGCCCTCGCTAATATCTCTGATGTCTGCGTTCAGGGTCTGCGAATCCATTTTGACGGCGACCTCGAGATTCACCTTTATTCTGGGATACCTTCTCAGCTGCCGTCCCTCGAAAAAATCCGGGTAATCCATGCAGACCACGTTCTTGAGGGAAATGTTGCGAAAGGCCGTCCGGAACTGGTATAGCGCGCCGTCGTGGAAATACGAGCAGAGAAGGGCTCCTCCGACGGCGGCGGAAAGCCGCTCGTTTATATCGAAAACGGGTTCCTTCACCAGTATGAAATCGTTTTCCAGCACTCCCACAACTTTGGTTTCCGCCTTGTGGGCAAGATTTGAAAGGGATCTCACTACGAGAGGGACGCCTAGTTGGAAAGGTATTCTCCTGACGTGTAATGCGTCCTGTTCCAATCCCTCACAGCCGTTACCAGCCTGTAAGCCAGCTCCCATTGTCGTACCTCCTGAATCATTCTCGCATAAGGGTATTCTATATATCGACAAAATTCTCTCATTAGTAAACCGCAAAAAGGCACTTTCTTCAATGTTGGTAATCTCTCAACGGAGTAAAACGGGTCATCCGTCAGAGAGGCTCCGTCCAGTTTGGAATTTCCTACTGTGAACGTCATGCCTTACCCGCTCGGAATCAAGTCATTACGGCTTTCCGCAATCCAAAATACTCGAAAATGAGAATTCCCTGTAAAGGCCGGTTCAGGCATAGATGCATCCAACATTCGACATTGCCGGAGCGGTGGCTCCCCGGCGAGTCTTTCGACCAGAAAAGCGCTTAATTAGAATTCCCGCCTTAGAGGATGTCGGGGGGCATTAAGTGAACGGTTAACCATTCAGAGTCTGGGGCGTCTTATACCACCAACGGATACCGCTGAAATCTGCAGCAAGGTCGTCGGGGCTCCACATTGGTCCCATGGCGGCTTCCACCTTTTAATCTCACCGAGTTTGTATCAGATGAATCCGTACATACAAAGGAGCGACCATGAAAATCTCGAGACGGCAATTCATCAGGCTCTCCATGATGTCCGGGGCGATGGCCGGAGCGTTCGGGACCGGGCTCTTGTCATGGCCTCGGAGGGCACACGCTTTCTACCAGAGCATGTCTCTTAAAAAGTTCGGCCCCGGGCAGGCGCTTCGCGGCGTCGGCCCAGGAGGTATACCTGTAGCGGTTCCGGATGTGGCTCTTGGGCTGGTTCCCAGCGTCCCTCATTACTCCATCAATATCAAACAATACACCGATCAGTTGCATCCGGCGCTTGGACATACAACCCTGTGGGGATACGATCCGGTCTCGCCGCTTGGGGGTGGAGTCCAGCCGCAGAAGCACCTTGGCGGAATCATTGTTGCGCATAAAGGTACTCCTGTCCAGATCACGTTCACAAACAAGCTGCCTCCGAGACATTTCCTGCCTGTAGACACCACCCTCATGGGGGCAAATCTGGCGCAAAACCGGGTTGCAGTCCACCTTCATGGAGGCTTTGTCCCATGGGTGAGCGACGGAGTGCCCGAAGCGTGGTTCGATCCGATGGGCAGGACCGGCCCAAGCTTTTTAAATAATCAGGTTTTAAACCCGACCGCTCTGCGTGGGCAGGCTGAATATTTTTATCCGAATGCGCGGAGCGCAAGGCTGATGTGGTACCACGATCACGCTCTGGGGATAACGCGCCTCAATGCTTACGCAGGAATAGCTTCTGCCTACGTGCTCAGAGATGCTTTTGAAGGTGGACTGAGAAATCAGGGGCTACCGGATTACATCGAAAACGGGGGACGTGAAATCCCAATTGTAATCCAGGACAAAATATTTGTTGATGCAGACAATATCGCCTCGCTGGACCCGACCTGGCCAGGTCCGAGCACAACCGGCAGCCTTTGGTATCCGCATAAATACGACAGATGGCCGGTTGGAATCGGCGGTCTTCCCTTGCCCGACACCAGTTGCGTCCCGGAGATGTTCGGGGACACGATGCTTGCAAATGGAACCGTTTACCCGGTGGCAACGGTTGAGCCGAGAAGATACCGGCTTCGTATACTCAATGCGTGCCAGGCACGTTTCCTGAATCTGCAACTCTATGTTGACGATGAGAGCCTGGGCGGGATCACTCATGATCCGATCACACACAATCCCACCAATCTCCCTGGACCGGATTTTCTCATTATCGGAACGGAAGGCGGGTTTCTGCGTAAGCCCGTGCTCAAAAGATCCAATATTACGTTCGACTCGGTGACTCTGGATGGGAGCCTGATAACCGCTCCTGCTGAAAGATGGGACATCATAGTAGATTTCTCAGCTTTTGCCGGGAGGAAACTGATCCTGTACAACGATGCTCCCGCTCCTTTTCCCATGGGAGACCCTCTTAATGACTTTTTCCCTGGCGCGCCGCTCAATCCAACGATCACCACCCCGGGGTTTGGACCCGACACAAGGCAAATTCTGCGGTTTGATGTGGGGCCTGTCGCTACGAGACCTCTGGATGGTCCTCTGGACATCACGACCGCAACCGACTTGACCCCCGGGCTGGACCCTTTCCTGGCACGCTATGATGATGCTGGAGTACCGATCTCGCCGGTCAGAATAGCGCGCAGGAATTTGACTCTCAATGAAGCCACCGATGCATACGGAAGGCTGATTCAAACGATCGGAACCAGCGTGCCCGTTACTCCTGGCGTTTTTGGCAGAGCTTATATGGACCCTGTAACGGAAATGCCCATGGCGGGCAGTACCGAGATTTGGGAAATAGCTAATCTGACGGGTGACACACATCCGGTCCATTTTCACCTTGTGAACGCCCAGGTGCTCTGGAGGAGACCTTTTAACGCGCTTGCTTATGCGGGGGAGACGACATTCACCGGACCGCCGGTCTCTCCGGCGCCGGAGGAGCAGGGATGGAAAGAAACCATCAAGATGAACCCGGGAGAAGTTACGGCGGTAATAATGAAGTTTACTCTCCCGACGGTGCCCTTCGACGTCCCCTCAAGTCCCAAAATGGGCGGAAATGAGTACGTGTGGCATTGCCACATTCTGGAGCATGAAGAACATGACATGATGCGGCCGCTGGTGGTTATGTAGGACCGGCATATTCGTGCATTTGAGTAATCTGATTGTGCTTCAAGATTCCCCGGCTCTGCTGACGCTTAGTTCGGCATATCGAGCCGGGTTTCTATTTTCGTCGAGTCCAGACAGAATCAAATATGAAGTGTGAGAAGATCGGAGGGGCCTGGGGAGTTATCATTAGAGAAATAAGGTGGATAGGCAACTCTTAGACGTAACCCATCTTCAACCTTTCCAGCATGTCATCGGTAAGTCGCTCTGCTTTGCGCAATTCCGCAAATCTGTCGAGAAAATTCTGCACGGTGGAGACCCGCTTTTCTTCAAGCGGGATGTCATCGATTATCTGTCCACGATGCATCATTATCGTACGATTTCCAAGTTCGATCGCCTGCTGCATGCTGTGGGTGATCATGATCGTGGTGAGTCCGTCGCGCTCTATGAATTTTCGGGTAAGTTGAATCACCTGCGCCGCGGATTTGGGATCGAGGGCCGCTGTATGTTCGTCCAGCAGCAGGACCTTGGGCCGGGTAAGCACCGACATTAGAAGAGTGAGAGCCTGGCGCTGCCCTCCCGAAAGGGTCCCGATGACGTTGTCGAGACGGTCTTCCAGTTGCATTTCAAGCTGACGCACCTCATCGCCGTAACGAGCGCGCTGCTCGTGAGCAAGACCGATTTTGGGCAATTTCTTTCGCCCCCTTAGAAAGGCCATGTGCAGGTTCTCGGCAATGGTCATGTTGGGGGCCGTTCCCATGAAGGGATTCTGAAAGACCCTCGAGATATAAGCGGCTCTTTGATGGGCCTGCTTGTTTGTCATGTCCTTGCCGGCGATCGTGATCTTTCCCGAGTCCGGGAGGAAGCTTCCCGCCACTGCATTGAGAAGAGTGGATTTCCCGGAACCGTTCGTACCGATAATCGTTATGAAATCGCCTTCGCGGACTTCGAGATCAATGCCGCGCAAAGCATAGACCTCGTTCATCGTCCCGGTATTGAACCGTTTATGTACGCCGCTGATTTGGATCATTTCTTTTCCTCAGCCTTGGGAAGCTGTGAGGCATTTCCGCGAAGAAGGGTTTCTCTGTCCCCATGTATCTTCGTAGCCTGATTGACGATTTCCGGAGGTACGGTTAATCCCAGTTCGGCGGCAACCACGGCGTTCAAACCGAATGTCAGTTTCTTGTAGCGTTCGAAAGGGATGTCCCTGGGTTTTTCTCCCTTGAGGATGCGGTCAGTGAGGTGTGCAGCCTGGATTCCGCTGGAGGTGTAGTCGTAGCCTTTGGCCGCGAGCGCACCGTCTGCAAAACGTTCCACATCGCTCAAAAAGATGGGGATTCTTTTTGATTTTGCGGCCTTTACGACTGAATCAAAAGCGGAGTAAACGGTATTGTCGGGGGCAAGTACGAAGGCATCTATGCCCTTCTGTAAAAGTGAAAGAGAAGCCTGGTAGACTTCCGAAGAACCGGAGACGGTCGTCCCGAGAAATGTGACCTGGGGATAAGTGGCGATCACTTTCTTGAGTTGTTCGACATTGTAGACACCATTAGCCTGAGAAGGGTCCCAGAGACAGCCGACCGAGATCTTCCCGGGCAGGATCTTCGTGGTGATGTCCATCAACTGGTCCATGGGAGCAGTGCCGTAAACACCGGTAACATTGGGGAGATGATCCGTATCGGTATTACCGGCCCCGATAATGAACGGGTTGGCCACCGTTGCAAAGACAACGGGAATCTCTTTTATCTTGCCGATGGCTGCCTGGGTGCTTTGCGTCGAGATGGCAACGACGAGATCCACCTTGACCCGCAGGAACTCGTCGATAATCGTATTCAGTGTCGTTAAATCGCCGTTGGCGTTCCTCAGCAGGATCGTGCAATTTTTTTCATTGCGGTAGCCGCAGGCGGTCAATTCCTGGAGCAGACTGTCGCGGGTTACATTGAGCAGGCTATTCTCAACCACCTGGACGATCCCGATTTTAAGAACTTTTGCCTTTTGAGCGGAAGGACTGGAAGCTGTGAAAAGATAGGTCGCAAAGCCCAGGACACAAAGTGCTCCGACGACGCCGAATGCGAGTTGCCTGCGTCGGGCACCTTTGAAAAACGAGAAGGCGGCGGCAAGTTTTCCCGATGAGGATCCATCGGAAAGGACTTTTGAAATTATGAGGGTAACCAGGACAAAGAGTGCGGTGAGAAGCTTCAGGTCAACGGGGTTCATGCCTGCTGCAAGGGCAAAGGCGATAAGAAGCCTGAAAATCACGGAACCGATTATCACTCCGAAAATGCGAGCGTAAACCGAGCGGCCTCGGATAATCGATTCACCCATGATGACTGCGGCGAGGCCTATTACGATGGTACCGATTCCCATGCCCACGTCCGCAAAGCCCTGGTATTGAGCGATGAGGCCCCCCGAAATACCGGTCAGGCCGTTTGCGAGGGCAACCCCGACCGTTTTCATACGGTCCACGTTGACTCCGGTCGCACTTGCCATGACCGGATTGTTGCCGGTCGCCCGCATGGAGATTCCGTAATCCGTGCGGAAAAAGAGCGAGGCTGCGAACCAGAAGAGCGCCATAAGAGGGATGAGCGTGCAGAAGATCCAAAGCTCGTGAGGCATGCCTGGATTGAGTTTTTCGAGATATGTCAGTACGGTTGTGCGGTCGAGCAGAGGAACGTTGGCTCGTCCCATTAAGTGAAGATTTATGGAGTAGACGCCCGACATGACCAGGATGCCGGCGAGAAGACCGTTGACGTTGAGACGAGTGTGGATAAGGGCTGTAAAGAAGCCGGCAAGGGACCCGGCCAGAAATGCGGCTGCAAGGGATAGGAAGGGGTCGCAGCCCGCAGCGATGAGTACTGCGGAAGCGGCTGCACCGAGCGTGAAACTGCCGTCGACGGTAATGTCGGGAAAATCGTGTATCCGGAAGGTAATAAAGATTCCCATAGCGACGAAGGCATATAGAAATCCTAAATTGGCGGCTCCGACCCATAGTTCCATAGCTCAGCCCCTGAGTTCTACGATCCCAAGCATGCCCCACCCCAGCAGACTCTGCGGAAGCAGATGCTGCACCTTCTGCACCTCGACCTCAGTTATGACGCGTCTGATTTCCGCCTCAAAGTGCGCGATATCCCTGCTGAGCGGTTCCTTTGAAAAGAGGGCCGCGTGTGTGTGAAAATTACTCCCCTGTGGTATGAGCGACAGAAGCTCAGGGGCGGCATTTCCACGGTCGCGCAATGCTATGCCCGTTCCGAGGACAATGCTGTTGAAGTCGCCGGGTTCTATAGGAAAATTGATCCAATCCGGAAAGTTTCGGGCATGGAAAATGTCATTTCCGTTCGAGGGCTTGTTCTCCGCTATGGGTACCTTTTTGAGGTGCATGCCGTACAGGCCCTTGCTCTCTGCAAGGAAAACCAATCCCAGCACGCTCGATTCCGACAATTGAAAGGCAGCATTGACAAGCCCGGAGAGTTGGACAAAAGAGCCGATCCCCTCGAAAGACGCAATGAGATCGAGTGCCCCACGGAAGCCGAATCCGTTAAGAAACTTATACTCGATTGCAGAGTCGTCTGCGGTCTGGATCATGTAGTCGACGGCCGGATTTTTTATTGCGGGCAGAAAAAAAAGGCTGTGGTCGATGACTATCGATTCGCCGAAAAGCATTTTGTAGTCTTCAAACCGGTCACCAACCGTCGCGAGGCCGGCACCAAATCTGATGTCGCCGGCTTTGACCGTTATGACGTCACGTTCGGAATAGGCCGCCGATGGAAGGCTGTCTTGAGAACCGATGATGGAAACGGTGCTTCCCGGGGAATGCTTTCGTATGTATTGGAATGAAATTCCTTCAATGTTTGCCGAAACCGTGCGGCAGGCTTCCCGTAGCCGCAACTTTGATTCAATTTGCTGCCTGTCATCGGCAAAGAAGAACAGCTGATGGAGCATGCCGGTCTCGAATACTTTTTTTACCCTCTCGGCGGCACTCAGAAGGATAATTTCTCCTCCGGCATTCCTCAGCTGTTTCTGTGCCATTAGAAAAACACGGATTCCCGCACTGCTGACATAGTTGACGCCTTCGAGGTTTACGACGATGATCCTTTCACCGCTCTCCACCAATTCGGACAGGTGCTGCTGTACCTTGGGAAATGTCAGACTGTCGATCCGGCCGGTCAGGTTTACCCATTTTAATCCGATATCTTCTACTATCGTGGACTCAAGCATTTCTTATCCCTGCCGAAAAAGGAAATACAATCCGCCCGATTGGATAAGCTGTTCTCAGGCCGATGCCGCGCATGGTTGCTAACGGGCAATTTAACTGCAAGTAATCTCGGAATAAAGAGAATAATTGAATAATTCGTTAGCTTTTGAGGCAGTGAAAAAACGGTTTGGAACAGAGTCTCTCCAGGGAGCCTCTCCGATACCGGAGCGAAGCTGTTTCTCAAGGAGCATGGACAGGAATCGGACATGGTTCGATCTAGAGAAGTTCGGCCTGAATTTTCGTCGATTGCGGCTCGGAGACCGTACCGACTCCATCTCTGCTGTTAAACCTGAGCGGCAATTACCACCTTTGCAGATCCGATTTACCGATTCCACTGGATTGCGGCCGGCCGAGGTCTTCGCTAATCTGGCACCCGCGGCGGCCGACGCGTTGCGGCCCGGACCCGGCCCTTTGGATGAAGCCGGTTCAGCCATTTGCTCTGGTCACATAGGAATCGTAGGAGGTCTTTATGAAAAAAGCGATTTGTGTCACCGCTCTTTGTCTGGTTGCTTTGTTCCTTGGCGGAAACGCCACTGCACAACATGGGTGGTTTGATTCCCTTGCGAATACCACCTGGAAGGGGGATTTGACCGTTATCAATGTTGACGGCAGCACTATGGTTCTCAACGGTTCCATCCTCGTGTTCGCGACTCAAACCGCGGATTTTATCACGGGAACGATTTCAGGACCGATGATTGCATTCTCTGCCATTAAAGAAGACTTCGGACGCTCGATTCATATGACGGCACCCAACTATAAAATATCTGCGGAGATAGTGAGAGGCTACAGGTTCCGCCATTGGGATATGGGCCGAAGTCAGGATGCCATAACCCTCGTGGGCAGCAATTTTGCCGACGGCAGTATGTTTACAGGGACCCTGACGAGGCAATAAAAAGATTGGGGATACCCACAGCAAAACCAGCCGCTGAATTCGAGTTCGGTTTTGCGGAAAAGTCTCCTGCAGTGGAGTAAGGGCGCGGGATACCCATGCGCATCCGTCTACCCGGGGCAGGGTAAGATGCCCTGCCTTTCTTCAAACCTGCCTGTTGCCGTTTGAACAAGGTCCTGCCGAAAAATCCGAAACCTAAGGCACTGGGTTGATACGTGAATTACTTTGAAAATTAATCGCACCTAGCGAAAAGAGGTAATTCGGATGGACTCTGAAATGGTAAAAGAATGGCAACGGATGCAGGATTCCCTGGATAGAGCTTTCCAGAGGGCGGAGGAATTGAATGCAGCCTTTGAGAAAAGTGAAAAGCCTCGTCAGCGCAAGATAATCGAAATCCTGCGAAAGAACGGATTGCCGGCGTTCATCGGCCCGTTCTTCGATGCCTATTTCAGAATCACTCTACAGGGTGGAGATATAGAAAATCTCAGCGTGTTGATGATATCGCGGCTGTCCAAATACCTCGGAGAAGATGCCGAACTCGTGGCGCGAAGGCACAGGGACGCTCTTTCGGAATACGTGGCCTTTATGAGCGGGGATCTTGGCGAAAGCGGACAGGACTCTGACAATGAGCAGTTCGTCCCCAATGGTTGATGACGGATACTGCAATGTCGTATTTCCGCAGGCGGGGGCATTTAACCCCCTCTCTGTGGGCGCATCAGTTCGTCGCGCTTTGGAGTCTTCGTCTCAGTCCGGGACCGCTGAACCGGTGTGCTCCGGCCAACAGGCCCGGATGGTCGTTCCTTCACCAGGGATTGACTCTATTGAAAGGACTCCGCCGCTCAATTCCGCTCTTTCTCTCATACTGGTAAGGCCAAGACTGCCGGCGTTTCCGGTGTTGCGGTTTCGATCGGGGCCGATTCCGATGCCGTCGTCGGAAACGACGAGTTCGATGCCGTTCCCGTTCCTGGAAAGCGAGATATCCACCCACTCCGCCTTGCTGTGCTTGGCTACATTGTTCAAGGCTTCCTGCGCAATCCTGAATATCATTACCTCGATTTCCTTGGGGATGCTCTTCTCATCGACTGAAATTTGAAGGGCAACACAGCAATCCGGGTAAAGATTCTGGAATTCTCTACAAAACCACTGAAGAGTTGAAATCAATCCAAGATTATCGAGCATTGTCGGCCTGAGGCCCATATAGATCGTTCTTATTTCTTTGATCGCATTCTGGAGTGTCGGCGCGACATGCTTGAGATTCTCGAGAGCTTCCTTGAGGCGCCCCTGTTCGTTGGCCGTCAATGCCATTTCTACCCAGAGTTTTACGGCAACTATGGTCTGACCTATGCTGTCGTGAAGCTCGGAGCCAAGTCGCTTTCGTTCCTCCTCCTGGGCGGCGAGAAGCATCGAGGGAAGCCTGCGGAGTTCTTCATTGGCCATCGCAAGCTCACGTGTTCGCTCTTTGACGCGCAACTCGAGTTCGTCGTGGGAACGGCGGAGATCTTCCTCCATCTGCTGGCGGGCTGTGATATCTTCAGTGAACATGACAATGCCGGCAACAGCGCCAAGAGTATTGTGCCAGGGCCTGACCTCCCATCGGAGCCACTGGATGGTTCCATTTGCCCGTTGGAATCTGTCCGCTTCCGCGCGGACAACCTCTCCGGACATGGCCCTCCGGTGCACCTCCTTCCATCCATCGGATATTTCGGGGAATACCTCATAATGAGAAAGCCTTCGCAGGTCCCGATCTCCGAGTTTGTAGTCGCTCATCCAGCGGCGGCTTGCACTGAGATAGCACATTTCCCGGTCGAACATGGCAATCGCGGCAGGCGCATGCTCGACAAAAATACGCAGCCGTTGCTCGCTTTCGCGCAGTGCCTGTTCGGCGGCCCTGCGTTCGGACTCGCGGGACTGGAGGTCAACGGACATCTTGTTGAAGGCGGTTGCGAGATCATACAATTCAAACGTAGCGGACTCGACAAGCGGAATCTCCCCCTTCCCTCTGCCGAGTGCGAGTGCGTGATTGCGCAATTTTTCAATGGAACCGGATATCTTGCGGGAGAAGAGCAGCGCGGTGCCGAATGCAGCTATGGTTATCAGAAGAAAAACGACGGTCTGAGGGAGGAGCGAAGCCCTGATACGGGCCATCGCGGAATCCTCGGCACGACAGGCTGCAGCGGTCCACCCAATGGAGTGTATTGGAGTGAAAGCCGCCAGACGTTTTCCCCCGGTGATAGGTGAATCAACCGTTGTGACGACGTCTTTCGCTCTGAGGGTTTCTTGTATTGCCGGATGTCCTGAAAGCCAGTTTCGTTGTTCCCATGTGATATCGATCGAAGGATACTTGAAGACCATACGTCCGGTATGGTCGAAGATGCTGATCGAAGCACCCATGGAGCGCTTGATTCCCAGCAGGTTGGCCAGGGTGTCGGGCATCGTACTGGCAACAACGATCCCGAGCAACTCGCCGCGATCGTCGCGGATCGCGCGTGATATCGAGAACGCAGGTCCGCCGGTTCCTCCGGAAATATAGAGTCCGCTGACATTCCAGTCTTCTCCCGAGAGGATCGCCTGGAAATGCTCCCTGTAGCTGAGGTCCTTGCCTACAAGCTGCCGCATGTGCGACCAGAGAACGATTCCATGCGGGTCCAGCCACATGAGATTCAGCAGTGTCGGGTATTCGGCTTTATTCTTATCGATAAATCGCTCTCTCTGTTCGGGCGAGAACTGGGATGAGGTAAGAGCGAGCCCGATAGCCAGTTCCTGGTGAAGCACGTCCTGAACGTACTCATGGAATCCCTTTGCTACGGCACGGGCAATCTCGAGATTGGCCTGGAGCTCTTCCTCGCGGCGGGCTTCGAATCTTTCATTATAAATATATGCTTCTATGAGCAGGGTCGGGAAAATGAGGATAACAAGGAGCAATATGAGCTTGCTCTGGATACTCCGCAAAAACCTTCCGGGAGGTTTTGGATCTATATTCTGCGACATGGCGGCCCCTGAGTGCGTCTTTCGTCAAAATTAAACGCGACAGGCAATCTTGCAACGCAAGTGCATTTGAATGAGAAAAGTTATCATATTGATTTGAAAAGGGGAAGTCGGGCAAGGGGCGAATGATGATATGTTCACTGAGACGGGGTGGGTGATTATCATCTTCTGATAACTTGAACCGGGTGAGGGCAATTTATGGCCGGACATCTTGTTTTTGTTGGCGGTGGACATGCACACCTGACGGCTTTGGTCAATGCAGCCGGTTTTACGAGAAAAGGTCATCGGGTCACGCTCATCAGTCCGTCGGGCTACCACTATTATTCCGGTATGGGGCCCGGAGTTCTTTCCGGAATCTACGCCCCTTGGGAAATCCGCTTCAACATAAGGAAAATGATCGAAGACCGTGGCGGTCGATTTGTCGAAGGCTGCGTCGCGAGAATCGATCCTGAAAAGCACAATCTCATCCTGAAAGATGGTGGAACCGTACCCTATGATGTCGCTTCCTTCAATACCGGGAGCGAGGTGCCGGCTCAAGGGATTGGAATGCATGGTTCAAATGTGTTCCCCGTAAAGCCCATAATCAATCTTTACAGGGCCCGCAGTTTGCTGCTGAGCCATCGGGGAGGTACGCCGAGAATTGTGGTGGCGGGAGGCGGTCCGGCGGGTGTTGAGATTGCGGCCAACGTTTGGAAGCTGCTGCAGGACAGATCGCAGGCAGCCGAGATCTTGGTCGTGGCAGGTGATGATATCTTGCCGAGTGCTCCCGCAAAAGTGAGGAGCCTCGCCCTCGATTCCCTTGTGGGAAGGAAAATGGCTGTACTGAGAGGGGTGAGAGTGCTGTCTTTCGAAAAAGGACATGCCAATCTCACAAACGGCCGCAGCATCCCTTTTGATTACGCTTTTCTGGCCGTTGGAGTGAAGCCTGCGGAACTGTTTCGCGAATCGGGTCTTCCTGTTGGAAAGGACGGGGAGATGTTGGTGAACGAAAATCTCCAGAGCGTTGCCTATCCCGAACTCTTCGGAGGAGGTGACTGCATAAGCATCCAGGGAAGGGATCTCGCCAAGGTGGGTGTTTATGCGGTTCGGCAGAACCCGATTCTGCACCACAACCTGAGTGCAGCACTTGATGGTGGAACGATGAAGCAATTTATACCTCAATCAGATTTTATGCTGATTCTCAACATGGGGGACGGGACGGGAATTCTGTGGAAAAAGGAACTGGTATGGAACGGCCGGATTTCGTTCCTGCTCAAGAACTTCATCGACAGGCGGTTTATGAAAAGGTTCCAGGTATCGGGTGAACTGTCTGATCAATCTATGGCCATCGGCGAATAAGAAAGGGCAGACTATGGGTATACGTGACTACTTCAGGCCGGTTTCGACCTGGTCGGTTGAAAAGGTCCGCGAGTTCATGGCCGATAAGGATCCGGAAGAATACAACCTCATAGATGTGCGGCAGCCCGATGAATATGGGAAAGAACACCTTCCGGGAGCGATGCTGATTCCGGTTGGAGAGCTTGCCGACCGGCTGCGCGAGATCGATTCCCGAAAGCCCACCATCACTTACTGAGCGGCCGGTGTTCGCAGCCGTGCAGCTGCATCGGTTTTGACACGAGCCGGTTTCAAAAATGTTCACAGCATGGGCGGAGGGCTCAGGGCATGGAAAGGCATTCACGCCCGGGGCTTTCCCGAGCAGTTGACGGTGTTCTTCGAACAGGCGCGTTCTACTGCGGAATATCTTGCCCTTGCGGCGATTTTAGAAGAGGGGATGGGTGAATTTTATCGTCAAATTGCGGCGGAATTCAGGGATGCAATTGCTTCGGAGATGTTTGCCCGCCTGGCTCTTCGGGAAGAACAGCACAAATCGGAACTCGCAAGGATATATGCATATACAGCCGGAAGCGATGCAAAGGGGGAATTCCCCTTTGGAATAGTTTCGGAGAGTGTGGACGGGAAGTTCATAGAAGGGGCAATCCCCCTCCATGAAGCTTTGGAGTGGATGAAAGGCAGGCAAATAGACGACGTCCTGGAGCTGTGCATAGCTCTTGAGACCACCTCATACGACCGGTACATTGTCCTGGCGCAGAGCGTCACGGATCCTCGTTCACGGGATGCAGTCAAGCTGCTGGCGCGTGAGGAGCGGTCTCATATAAGGGAGATGACGGAGATGTTCGAGAACCTGCAGGCAGAAGAAGGCGAAGCGGCGAACTGAGGCGTTGGCCGGCGAATTGTGCTAAACCTCCTTCTTGGAAAAATACCAGTCGGTAACCTGCATGTCGGCCTCACTCATTCGGGACTCCGCCTCCATGATGGTCACCGGGGGCGGAACGATCACCGGCTCCCCCTTCTTCCAGTCGGCAGGGCACGCGACCCCGTGGCGGTCGGCTGTCTGGAGCGCATCGATTACCCGGAGTATTTCGTCGAAATTACGTCCTACATTGAGCGGGTAATAAATTATCGCCCTCACCGTCATTTTCGGATCGATGAAAAAGACGCAGCGTACGGCCGCAGTCGTCGCAGCTGGTTCATGAATCATGCCGTACAGCCGTGAAACTTTCTGGTCCAGGTCGGCAATTATCGGAAAAGAAATTTTGGCCTCGAACTTTTCTTCGATGTTTCTTATCCAGGCAATGTGGCTGAAGTTGCTGTCAATGGAGTTGCCGAGGAGAAGAACGCCCCTTTTCTCGAATTCCGCCGCCCGATTGGCAAAAGCTATAAGTTCGGAGGTACAGACGGGGGTGAAATCAGCCGGATGAGAGAAGAGGATGACCCATTTGCCGGCGCCCCACTCCGAGAACCTGATTACGCCGTGAGTTGTATTGGCCTCGAAGTCCGGTGCCGGGCCGTTGAGTTCTATTCTTGGACACTGAATTTCGCTCATGATGCTGCTCCTGAGACTGCGGATGAGTGTGCAGTTTTGTGAGGAACTGAGGAACAGGCCGGTGAATTTCTGAGGAAAGACTAAAGACGGAAAGGCGGGTTGTCAATTAGTAGAGCGTGTTGCGCAGCACCATTGCCCGAATTTGACTTTCAAGGGTGCAGGCGCGCAATGCACAAATCGGGGATTTGTGGCTGAGAACCGGAAGATTAAAAGTTCTCAGTCTTTTTGGCACAGGTGGATTTAGCGAACGAGGATCAGAAGCTATTCTCCACCGGCCTTCTGATCATAAAGATGAACCGCTGCCTTAAGCCTCTCGGCGTGTTTGTAAATCTCGTTTAGATCGGCAATAGCAACGCGAGCCTCGTTCTTTGCTACATCAAAGAATGAAATGTACTTCTGCTTTCGATTAAGGTACAGACGGCAAATGGGCTTCCGGTTATTGTCGTCGAGCAATATGCCGAAATAGTTCAGCTTATCTCGGTGAGCAATCCTCGCGGGGTCCACTGTCTCTCTGAGTATAGCCTTTACTATGAAGAACCCCTCCAGTTCTTCGGCAGTAGTAACCACTGCATTTTCGGCTTCCTTCTCTGGAGAGGCTGCTTGCTCCACTTGTGCGGGATCTTTGGGAATTTCGGAAGAATCAAGGGCTGTTCTCAATCTCTCGTTTATCCGTTCATTAATAAATTGCGCGAAGGCCCTCTTGGTAATCGCTGAGAATTGTTCTCGGACACCTTGGGTTAATTTCCCAGGATATACCTGACAGGCAAAAAAACGAGTAAAATCCTCTGATGGAGAATTGAGTTGTTCGTGGAGTATGCGCTTTATCTCTTTGGTATATTTCAAGTCCCCGGCCACAGTGATAATTTCAGTAAGATTGAAAACCGGCTTCGAAAGCTTTTTCAGCTCTGCAACGAAAGATTCCTGGATGTCAAGCAGATTGAATTCCATAAACGGCTTAGAATCCATCTTGTTTGGCTGCTCAATATCGGTGTAAAAATGATAGAGTATTCCATCCGTCAAGATCCCGATTCTGGCCTCGGTCACTGAGAAATAGCGGTAGAGCTGTGAAGCATGACAAGTCCCCATATCCGTGCCGCATTTCTTGCATTCAAAGAGCATGATTACTTTGCCATCTCTGACGATCGCGTAATCAACTTTTTCGCCCTTCTTGATTCCCATGTCTGCCGTAAATTCAGGCACAACTTCAGAAGGGTCGAAGATATCGTAACCGAGTGAGTTAATAAAGGGGAGTACAAAGGCGTTCTTAGTTGCCTCTTCAGTCTGAATCACATCACGTTGCTTCTGTATTTTGGCTGATAAAGATTGGAGCTGCTCAATAAAATCCATGGAAAGCCCTCCAGATAAGGTAATTAGCATCATCATTTAAGCTGATCTTATACTGAAGTATTGACAAACACACAATTGTTTTTTACCTGGAGTTTGACCCGGGTGGGATATCGCTGTTGAAATATGAATTGATCTTGTGCGGCTGCCATATTCCGACTGAACTGGCGCGAAAGATATTCGAGGTCGAGTTATGGCTGATTCCAGTCCATGAAGAAGAAGCTTGGGCGTGGGAATATCGTTGATTTTTATATGTCGGGAGACATTGAAAAGATGTAGGTCTTAAAAGGAACGGGCGAGAGGTGCTCAAATTGTGCTGCAGGAATGGTTAGGTTCTACTGCTGGAACGCAAAAGGGGATAAGCCATAAGGCTAATCCCCTTGAATTTTCCTGGTAGCGGGGTCAGGATTTGAACCTGAGACCTTCGGGTTATGAGCCCGACGAGCTACCTGACTGCTCCACCCCGCGTCAGTTGATCAAAAGAATATAGCCCGAAATCGGTCTGATGTCAACGAAAGTATTCCATTGAAATTTGACGGAGATGATTTTTCCTGAAAGACCCCGTCCCATAAGCTTCTACGAGTGGGGAGGTCCCCTTGCGGCGGCTCCGGCAAGCCGCCGCAGGGTCGAGGAAGGAAAGAAAAATAGAGCGATAAAATCGCTATTGGAAATCTATGATGAGGTCTGCTTCGTTGCCGCATACTTTGCAGGTCCGCGTCTCTTTCTGTTTCTTTTGAACTTCTCCTGAAGCGGTCTTTACTTCGATCATTGTGCACGAAACGGTCATTTCCGCCTCATTGCCGCACTTTTCACACGTACAAATCTGAACTTTTTCCGCCATGTCGGTTCTCCTCTCCCAATAAGAATCAATTCTTACGTTCTTCAGCCATGTCAAACGGGTTGGAATATAATCATCTCTCCGGAGAAGGGAATGAATGTGCGGAATTTTCCTTTGTATACCCGCAGTTGAGAAGTGCCCGCGGCTGCGGGAAAGTGGACCGATTCATAAGGGAAGGGGCTTGAGGTCATTTCGGCGCTTGAAAATTGCTCCATGCCAATATCCAGGCTGCAGGCGCTATAGCGTGCCGGGTGGGAGATAGTTATAGTAAACACGAAGCTTTTTCAGGTGGATATAACCTGAGGCAGCCGGCTCAGGAAGCGGATTTTCCAGCAGGGTCCTGCGATTTCACCGATGGACGAAGGAGTTCGTGCTATGGAGCGTAGCGCTAATATCAGAAGTGGAATGTGTGCCATCTTGTCGGTTTTCATTTTTGCCGTTTTGTGGCCGGCGTTTCCTATGACGGCTGCGGCACAGGATATCAACTTTATCAATGCGATAGAGCAAGTCGCAAAAAAGGCGATTCCCTCCGTAGCGCATGTGGAAGTGATGGAAAAGCAAAAAGTGACGAACCCGCTAATGCCTTTCCAGAACGATCCCTTTTTCAAATATTTCTTTGGCAATCCCAAGATGCCGAAAAGCTTCGAAAAGGAAGTCGTAGGTCTGGGAAGTGGAATTATCGTGGATGCCCAGGGTCACATTCTCACCAACAGCCATGTAGTCAACGGTGCCACCAAGATCGTCGTTGTCCTGTCGGACGGTCGCAGGTATACGGAGAACAAGATCAAGTTGATCGGAGTGGATCCAAAAACCGATCTGGCGGTCATACAGATTCTGGATAAAGAGGGTTTTCCTCCGGCAACTTTCGGAGATTCGGACCAGGTGGATGTAGGTCAGTGGGTTGTGGCGATCGGGCACCCACAGGGGTTGGATCAGACGGTTACCCAGGGCATCATCAGTGCCAAACACCGCCATGGAATAGGCGATCCCACGAGTTACCAGGACTTCCTCCAAACCGATGCCGCGATCAATCCCGGTAACAGCGGCGGGCCGCTGTTGAACCTCAGAGGTGAAGTCATCGGTGTGAATGCCGCAATCATTTCAGGCTCGGGCGGGTTTGAGGGGATCGGTTTTGCCATTCCGAGCAACCTTGCGCTCCATGTGACAAAGCAACTCATCGCAACAGGCAAGGTGGAACGCGGATGGGTCGGGATAACGATCCAGCAACTGACCCCGGAACTGGCCTCATCGTTCGGGCTGAGCAGCGCAAAAGGCGTGCTGATAGCGAGTGTGCTCAAGGACGGTCCAGCCGAAGCGGCCGGGTTGAAGCAGGGGGATGTGATCGTCGCGTATGATGGGAAAGAGGTGCAAAATCCCGATGTGTTCCGAAATGAGGTGGCCAATGCTCCCGTAGGACGTACCGTTACGCTCTCGATTTTACGGAACGGCAACCGGCAGGACATTCCCATAAAGGTCTCGAGCAGCGAGGATCACGAGAAAATAATGATGTCCTCGATACTGACCCGCTACGGTGTCGAGGTCAAACCGATCGACCAGAAGGAAAAGGAGCGATACAACCTCGATTCGAACAAGGGGGTCTTTGTTACGCACGTTTTGCCGAAGAAGGCCTTCGCAAGGGCGGGAATAGAGGTTGGAGACGTCATTCTGCAAGTCGATCAGCAGGAGGTTACCGGACCTGAGGAATTCGGGGCGATCCTGAGCCTGTTACCCCCCCGGAAGAAGGTCATTCTGGCTGTTATAGATGTAAAGACAAAAAGACCGGGGTTGGTGAAATTGACCGCCCCTTAAGGTCTTCTTTCCGCAATCCGGACGGCCGGGAGTTGTTTTCCCGGCCGTTTTGTTTTTCGAAAGATCGTGCAATGATTTCTCATAAGCTTGTCCTCGTGGTATAAATCAGGGCTTCCTGTTCCAGGGGGGGGCCGGGCACTTTGCATAAGTAACTCGACAAGGAAGAGGAAATTGAGATCATCGTATGATGTTGCTATCGTGGGTGCCGGTATCATCGGGCTTGCGACGGGAATGAAGCTGCTCAAGGCATTTCCGGGGCTGAAGGTCGCAATTGTCGAGAAAGAAGCGGGTGTTGCCGCTCACCAGACAGGGCATAACAGCGGAGTGATCCACTCCGGGCTGTATTACCGGCCCGGTTCGCTGAAAGCCCGGCTGTGCATCGGAGGGGCGGAAGAACTCGTTTCGTTTTGCCGGTCTCGGGACATACCCAATGAAATCTGCGGCAAGGTTGTAGTTGCCGTCCGGGAAGAGGAAATTCCTGCCCTGGAGGAACTCTACAGGCGGGGAACGGAAAACGGAGTCCGCGGTATCCGCATGTTGAACCCTGCAGAAGTGAGGGAACTGGAGCCTCATGCCGGTTGCGTCAGGGGAATGCATGTGCCGGGTACGGGGATCGTGGATTATCGGACGGTCTCAAAGCATTATGCGGATGTCTTTAGAGATGACGGCGGACAACTCCTGTTCGATACAAAAGTAATGCGAGTTGCCAAAACCGGATCCATGCTCCGGATATCTACCGACAAGGATCCGATCGAAAGCCGGTTTCTCATCAACTGTGCCGGTCTTTATTCCGACCGGGTTGCGGTCTCGTCCGGCTTGACTCCTCCGTGCCGGATCGTTCCGTTTCGGGGGGAATATTTTCGAATCAGGCCGGAGCGGAGTTTTCTCGTCAAAAACCTCATTTATCCTGTTCCCGATCCGCGGTTCCCTTTCCTTGGGGTGCATTTCACGAGGATGATAGATGGAAGGGTCGAAGCGGGTCCCAACGCCGTGCTCGCCTTCGCGCGCGAAGGATATAGCCGCACTAGCTTCTCCGCGAGGGAGTTGTTCTGGACGTTGAGTTACGACGGTTTCCGAAGGCTAGTCGTACGATACTGGAAGAACGGGACGGGTGAAATGATGCGCTCATTTTCAAAGACCCTTTTTACGCGGGCGCTTAAACGGCTGTTGCCCGCAATCGTCCGGGACGATTTGAGCGCAGGCGGTGCGGGAGTGCGCGCCCAGGCGCTCGGACACGACGGAAGACTTTTAGACGATTTCGTTATCATGCAGGATGAAAGGATGGTGCACATTCTCAATGCGCCGTCTCCTGCGGCTACGTCTTCCCTGGCGGTTGCCGGCAACATTGTCGCGCTCGCTGCGCCGCTCATATCGGGGTGACGACTTTCCAGGTTCAAGGCGGAAGTGAAGCTATTTTATTAACGGGAGGGTTTTATGTTGAAACACGTGGTGTTCTTCAAATTTAAGAAAGAAGCGGATCCAACGGCAATAGCCGATGTGCAGAAGGGTTTGAAAGCCCTGCCGGGAACAATTTCGGAAATACGGGAGTTCCAGTTGGGACTGGATATCATCCATTCGGACAGGTCGTATGATATGGCGCTGATATCGTCATTCGACGATCTGGATTCCATGAAGCGATACCAGGTTCATCCGGCTCATATGGCCCAGGTCGAAAAGCTGAGGAAGATCTGCGAGAGCATCCTGGCCGTCGATTTTGAATTCTAACTGCGCCGGGGACCTGGCTCTCCGAAAAACCTGCGGCGGGCACGGCAAGGCCGTGTCCGCCACACAGGTTGATTCCTATAAACCGCCACCCAACGCAAAGGACTCTTCCGTCTCGTCTTCCCAACCATCCCACATGTACGCATTTTCGCGGCCCTCTGCAATAACGCGGAAGGCATAGCGCACCTGTTCCTCATAGAACTGGCAATAAGGGCTGGGAGCGTTCAGTGTCCCTGAAACGGCATGAATCTCGGCGGGGCAGGGTGCGCCGCAGAAATGCCGAATTGCGCACTGAGCGCATGGGGAAATGGTCTCGACCTTTCGCCCGGTAACGGCTTTGAAAGGAGCACTCTGGATGATGGTCTCAATAGAGTCCCTCATCACATGCCCCCCGCAGAACTCGGGAAATCCGATGAACTCGCTGCACGGAAAGGCTTCGCCTGCCGCTGAGACCGCAAAGAAACATCTGCCCCCGCCGCACGGTGAGATATCGCACATAAGCCTTCTGCCTGTCGGGCCTGCGATACCGGCAAGCACATTCGCGAAGTTCGCGATTACGAGCTTACGCCCACTGATCTGGTGGAGTTCATAAGTGCGGTCCAATGCACGGCAGAATTGTTCGGAAAGTTCGGAATTCTCCGGCTTGAGATTCTGCCCGCCCTGCTGTGTGCAGCGTACGGGGTTCAACATGGCAACCCTGACGCCGAGGCCGTGCAGCAGGTCAACAGTAGCGGTCAGTGCATGAACATTGGCTCGGGTTACCGTGGTAATGACATTGAAGGCCGGATAGGAAACCAGCTTTTCAATGACGCTTACCACGTGATCGAAAAAGCCCGTACCGGCCCAGTTCATTCGGGTGGCATTCGCGACTTGCGCATCCGGGCCATCGAGGGATATTCCGATTCCCACGCCATGGTCGGTCAGAAAACCTATCGCGTCGTCATCGAGCATGGTACCGTTTGTCTGTACACCGAAATGAAAATCGTTCCGGTAGCGCTCGATTCCGGCAAAGACGGCCTCCTTGGCAAGAAGCGGCTCCGATCCGTGAAAGACGATCTGAGGCTTTGCTCCTTCCGGAAGTACCTGCCGGAAGCTGCTTAAAAGACTGGCGAGAGTTTCGCAAAGCTCATCCGGGGTCATGGTCCGGCCGTCTCGGCGCATTGCTTCGGGAAGATAGCAATAACCGCAGTTGAAGTTGCACCGTTCGGTCGGGTTGAAGTAAACGGCGGAAGGCTTGAGACCGAAGCGCAGGTGCTTCATTTCCTTATGGAAAGATTCCGCCTGAGAATTGAACTCCTGGATGATCCCTCCGGAGAGAGCGTCTTCGAGGTTGTCGCGAGCCACGAGTGCCCAAAATGCGTGATCGGGTTCGACGACGGCCACCTGTTTTTCCAGTCCCACATCGAGGACCGCAAACCGTGGGCCATATCCTGTATTCGCATACAGAGCCGCGTCGCTGAAAATCCGTGCAGCGGTCATGGAATTCCCTGTGCCTTACTGTGCCTTTGCAGGCTTGGGGGTTAAAAGGATGTAGTGGGACAGTCCCGTTCCCGCTCCGAGTTCTCGACAGCGGCGCCGATACGCGATTACCTTCTTCACTTCCTTCATCGCTTTCTCCTTGTTGTTGAAAAAATGCGGAATGCCCGCGCCATAAAAAAACCCGGACGAGCCATGCGATTGCATGACTCTCCGGGTTACCTTTGCCATCGGCAACCTTCGAGACACCTTCCTTGCAGGTCTTCTGGCTTCGGATCATCTGGAGGTCTGCGGCCTTCCCCCCGAAGTGGGCTCCGGAAGTGACCGGTACTTTGCAGATCTCCATCCCCGTTTACAGCGGCGGGACCGCCACGGATTTACACCGTGTTCCGGGATGCAGGAAAGCTTTTCTCAGGTGCGTCTAAACTACGCCGGCCGGGCATTCCTGTCAAACGCTTTTCGGCAGTGCAGACTATTTCCTCTGGGTGTACGCCTTTATGGAAAGGTTTGTATTTGCTTCGTCCCAGGCGGTAAAGGGGGCCCAGGTCGCTCCATCGCAGCTGACAAAGCTGCGGCCGGCAGCTGAAGCTGCGGAAGAGTATCCGTCTATGATGGTTTCAGCCGGCAGGGAGGCCGCCTCGGAGGGTGTGGATGTTTGAGTGTATTTAAGAACGACGGAAAAAGTCTGTTTGTAATCCAGAGACACGGCTTCAGGCAAAATAATAGTATGATATCCTTTACTGGCAAAAACTGAACTGCCGTTTTGAGCCAGAGTTCCGCCGGCCGGCTTTTTTATGCTTTCCAGGGAGGTGTAGATAGAATACTCCACCGTGACATCGGGGCCGGCTGTATAAAAACCTATCGCCATCAGCTGTTCGCCCCCGCTCAGGGCAGCCGCAAAAACGTTACCTCCCCAGACGCTGCCGCTTCCGCAGGTCCAGGATGCGGTCCACCCCAGTTTGTCGTAGCTGTAGATACGATCGAAAGCCGATGCCGAGAATACGCGGCTGAAACTCGCGTTACCCTGTCCTATGAACTGATCGTGATAGGAAACATAGAAATAACCATTTTCTCCCCACTCGGGGCCCCAGCTGTTTTTGACAATAAAGGCGCCGTCTTCTGGTGGCGCAGGGGAACTGAAATTAGACTTGGAGTAAGTATCGTCCCAGCCAACAATTACCACGGCGTGATTGGGACTGGGGTTGTAGAGGTCGTCAGTTGGCTTGAGTTGAGCATAGCTGCCGTCATTGTAATATGAATGGTTCGTACTGTCATAGAACTTGCCGTAGTATTGCATTGTTGTATAGATCGCGCCTTTTGTCATAATGGCTCTTTTGATCTTGTTCATTTCAAAATCGAAAAGATCGACATCGAAAACATGCCGCACAACGCGGACTGCGGGAGCAGCCTGCAGAAGCACGGGATTGTATGGACTCTGTGAATCGAGCACCGGGCCCGACCACCTTGTAAGGTATGCAAGGGCCATATCCACGTTTCCGCCATCGTCGCAGCGGCTAACATTTACGTCGAAGCCGCTGTTCATAATCATATGCTGCTCTGAGAAATTGCTGGTAAGTTTGGGCATGTTTGCCGTTTCGAGCGCGCCGTTGGTCGCGAAGGCCCAACATACTCCACAGTCAAGCTGATTTCCAGCCGGTGTGACCCGATCAAGTTGTCGGAGATCGTACGTCGCAGGGAGACTGGTTGCCTCCAGACTCACTTCAGGAATTGCCTTCGGCTTTGGCGCAGTTGCGTGCGGCGAAGGGATAAGGCCGGTAAAACGCGCCTCTTCCGCCTTGAGAAGATTGGATTTCAATGCGGCACGCTCTCGGAGGTATTCGGTAAAACTGGGATTTTGCGGAACCTTGACCGGTTCGGCCATGAGCTGAAGAGGAAGGCTCATCAAAATGACGATAGCAGTTGCTGGCAGGAATCTGAGCGACACTTCGTCCTCCTTCCCGACCGGGGACAGAAACCGGCCCGGGGAGTAGATCACGTGAGGTCTTTTTGAGAGAAAGACTATCAGGATAAAAACGTCACACCCGGCATTTGGGTTGAAAAAGAAAAACCTGGAGACAAAATAAGTCGGGATATGGAATTGTCGACCTGTGTAGAGCAGAGATTCCGGATAGAAATCCGGATTATCCGAAATGGACGAAGCGGCTTATCACGGCAGGGCCGTCCAACTCAAGGACACTGGGCTCGATCCGCTGCAATTCGCCGATGTTCCAGGGCCCGTCCTGCTCGATCAGTGCCAGTGCCTGTTCCTTCGATTCCGCCAGGACGGCGATTTCCGCCTGCAGGTAATTGTCTCTGTAGACATGCGGCTCATCGAACATCGACCAGCTTGATAAAAACTTGCTGTGACGCCAGATAAAGATCTTCATCTTCTTTCCTCCCCCATGTGCTTTTACATGCATGACATGAAATACGTGAAGTGTCAAAGGCACCTGAATCCTTCCGACTTGCTGAATAGCACAAGCCGAAAGGATCACTTGATAAAGCCGTGATCGGCAAGGCCTCGAAGAAGAAGGTGGAAATAGACAAGCCCGGCATAGGGGCGCCATCGGGCGAGGATGTCCGCCACCTGATCGCGTGAGAGTTTCCGATCAGGGCTCAGCCAACTGCTCAATCCCTTGAGGGCGCCAACATCGTTTCCGGGAAATACATCTATACGGCCGAGCCCTCTGAGTAGAACGTAGTCCGCAGTCCATTTACCAATGCCGCGGATATTCACGAGCGCCGCGAAGGCCGTCGCGTTATCCATCCTTTCGAGGTTCTCCTGCGTGAGTTCACCCGCCGATATGATCTTTGCCGTCTCCACGAGAGTTCTTGCCTTGTTCGCCGAAAATCCGAGCTGCCGGATTTCTTCGAAGTCGCAGGAGGCGATGGATGCAGCTTCCGGAAAAGCTCGAAAATCCGTGTCGGACAAAATGAAAGGTCTGCCGTATCTTTCAATGAGCCTGTTCAGGATGCTCAGCCCTGCATAGAGCGAGATTTGCTGACAGACGATCCCGTTTGCAAATGCTTCAAAGAGAGTCGGATACCTTGGTGGCTTAACACCCAGGAACCTGTCGGAAAGGAGGGACAAGTCCCTGTCGCCGGCAGCCATGCGATAGAATCCGGAAAGGTCGAGATCGGTTCCAAGAAGGCGAGTCAAGGCCGAGCGCGATGCCGATTCAATCGAGGGAGATGGATTCTCGCATGTCAGCGAGACGGCGAGTTCCGGGGAAGAGAAATCGCCCTTTTGCTCGATTGCGGCCAAAACCGTTTGATTGCCGAGAGAGAGGACTTTGCGGTATGTATGGCCGTCCCAGGAATCGAGGCGGTTGTTGGGGCGCCTTTGGAGCACCCAGACGGTGAGATCCAGGCGGAAAGGCGGGGATGGACGGATAGAAAAATGAATAGTCTCCACGAAGAAGTGCTCGGTTTTATTCAAGAGATAAAATTCGGGCCGCATTGCCTCCAAAAAGAGCGCTCACTTCGAATTCGGTGAGGCCGGATTGTGCTACTTCGGCAAAGTAGCGTTCCGGGGAAATGAGGGGGAAGTCGCTGCCGAAAAGAATTTTCCCGGATCCGGCGGTCAAGGCTGCGATCTTGTATATATCGCTCTTGTACAGAAATAAAGATGCAGCAGTATCATAGTAGACATTTGCGAGGCGTTCGGAAGCCTCTTTTTTCAATAATTCGTAAAAGAAGAGTCCTCCTCCCCAGTGAGCCAGGATGAGCGGAATCCCGGCTGCGGCTTCAGCCATGGAATAATATAGATCCAGGCCGAAAGGGGCTTTTCCGGGATAGATATGGCCGACCGGTTCATTGGCGTGTACGAGCAGGATGCGGCCTTTTTCGCGGCAAAGAGAAGCAACGGTCCTGAAGTTGGCAAGCGCGAGGTCTGTGTTTTGGGAACCGCTGTAGACGGCCAGTTCTCCGAAACCGGAAACCGCGTTGACATACCCGGTCGCGAGTTCGATGATGTTTTCCGCAAAAAGATCGAGGCATGCCAAGGGGATGAGTCGGTCCGGAAAGCGGCCGGCGGACTCGATCACATACTCATTATGGCGCCTGAGCAGGCGATCCGAGCGCCACGGAAATCCGAAAACAACCGAGCGATCGATTCCGTTCCGGTCCATGGATTCAATGAGGGCTTCGGCCGGAATCATTTTGGACTTTGGAGAACCGTAGAGGAGCTGGAATTCGGGTTCCCCTTGGAAGAATCGCTCTCTTTCCCGGATTATTTCGGGTGGGAAAATATGTGTATGGACGTCGATAACCAAAGTTGCGCTCTGCTCCGTTCCGTTTTAAAAGAAACTCTTCGAGTCGCCGGTAAAAAACAGCGAACCGGAAGAGGCGATTAAAGCATAATTTCATTAAGTTTCTACCCAATTTATTCTTTAGCTGCAAGAAGGGAAGTCGGAAAAGAATGGACGATCTATCAAGAACGCTCGACAGCGTCGAGACCGTTGCGCGAAAGATTATAGCCGAGGCGGGGGACATTATTCGGGAGTACATGGGCAAGCTGTCGGCCGCTTCGATTCATACCAAGGGGCCTTCGGACTATGTAACCGAAATTGACGAGAGATGCGAGGCACTCATCATCAAGGCCGTGCGCGATAATTTTCCCGGGCATCATATCATGTCCGAAGAAACCGCCAATGACGGCCTCCAACCGGGGTTCACGTGGGTGGTGGACCCTGTTGACGGGACTACGAATTTCATTCACGGCTTCCCTTTTGTGGCCGTTTCGATTGCTGTCTGCCTGGAGAAAAAGCCTGTTTTAGGTTTCATAATCGATCCGGTTCGAGATGAACTTTTTACGGCAAGAGCGGGCAGGGGTGCGTGGTTAAACGGGGCCAGGATCAACGTAAGGAAAGATGCGCGATTGTCCGAAGCCCTGGTGGCTACCGGGTTTCCTTTCCGGACCAAAGACTACATGGACGATTACCTGAAGGCGTTCAAGTCGGTATTTCTAAATGTGAGCGGGATCAGACGCGCGGGGTCGGCGGCATTGGATCTGGCTTACCTGGCTGCGGGACGTGTTGACGGATTCTGGGAAATAGGGCTGAAAGCCTGGGACATAGCCGCCGGCACACTGCTGATAAGAGAGGCCGGCGGCGTGATAAGTGATTTCTGGGGAGAAGACGGGCTTCTATATAATGGACATGTCGTTGGGGGAACGCCTTCGGTCTACCCATTCCTGCTCGCGCAGGTGCAGGAATTTATCGTCCCCGCCCTGGAATCGGGCCGTTAGCCCGAGGTCGGATCAGGCGGCTTTGCCCGGCGGCGTTACATTCATCGCCATGAGCCGCTTGCTGCTCTCGAATATGACCTCGATCTTACGGGGTGAAATGACTTTGGATACAACTCCGAGACCGAAATTGGAATGAGTCAGCAGAGCGCCCTCGCGGTAGGTGTCGGAGAGCTTGTACCCCGGGACTCCCTCCGTGCTTGCTTCGAGGAGAAGCTGCCGCCAGTCTTCGTCGGTTTTCGGCCTGGTGATCCCCTTGTAGAGAACCGACGGGACCATCTCTTCATCTTCGTCGCCATCCTCCATCAGGAGGTCGTCATCGGCTGCGAAATCGAGTTCGTCGCTCTGCTCGAATTCGAGCCCGGAATCATCTTCGAAGTCATCCATCATTTGATCGTTATCCATATCTTTTTTCGGCATAGTTTATCCCTCGTTTTTGTGCTCTTCCCAGATGCAGTTCCGTTTATTGGAACTTTATACAAAGGTCAAGAATTTTCCCGCTGATAGTGTGCAGCAGGATCGAAAGTGTTCTTTCAAAAAGCAGAATCCTGATTATAATACCTCGTTTTTTTCCGGAAACAGTCTTGTATGTTTTTTTGTTTCAACCCGAGTGGAACCGGTTCCGACCAGATTATGCCAAGCATACTGCTGAACTCGATTTTTCCCATCTTCAGCCTGATCTTCCTTGGATATATCCTGAAAGAGAAAAAGGTCATCGATCAGGCGTTTTCGAACTCGGCAAACCAGATCATATTCAATATAGCCATACCTGCAATGCTGCTGAACGAAATCGGGCGGGTTTCCTTCTGGGATAATTTCAACCTGCGCGCGGTCGGATGTGCCTTGGGCGCTATCGCGATAATAGTGTTCACGAGCATGGCAGCGGTGCGCATGCTTTCCGTCCGGGAAAGCCGCCGCGGGACCTTCCTTCAGAGCACCTACCACAGCAACATCGGTTACATGGCCTATGCGATCGGATTCTACGCCCTTGGGGAATCCAGTTTCGCGCGAATGGCAATTCTGAGCAGCTTCCTCCTTGTCGGCCAGAACATCATATCGGTTTGGGTCCTTACGAGCTACAATCCTGAACTCCGTCTTAACGGCCAAAAGGGGCTGATCCTCAGGAACATTATCAAAAATCCCATCATCCTTAGCCTTGCCGGTGCAATCGTTTATTCTGCGTCAGGGCTGAAAATTCCTCTCCCCCTGCAGAAGGGGCTCGATATGCTGGGGGGAATGGCTCTTCCGACCGGCTTGATGCTCATCGGCTCGACCCTTTCGTTTGGGGCGATGAAATCCATGCTGAAGGAAATCGTGAGCATAGGTATGCTGAAGCTGTTTGCGCTGCCCCTGGTCGGCTATTTCCTGATGCTCGCAACGCAAGTTCCCGAACCCCTGGTGCTTCCGGGCGTGATCCTGCTTGCGTCTCCTCCGGCTACGATGTCCTATGTACTGGCTAAAGAGCTTGGCGGCGATGCCGAGCTTGCCGCCACGAGCATTTCCGTTTTTACCCTCGCATCCGCCGTACCCTACACTGCAATAATAGCGCTGCTTGCCTGACTTCCAGCCATTGAGTCCGCAGGTGTTTGCCTTCACCTGACGCAGACACGGCTGGACCGGACCCTTGATGCGTCTTATTGTCTTTGCAGTCTGACTTGCTTTTGACACCTCTTTAACCGTCAAACTCAATTCATTTCGCGTTGCCGACGGAGTATTTCCGGACATGGCCATCTCTCTTCTGATCAAGCCGACTTCTTACCGGTGTAACATTCACTGCGCGTATTGTTTCTACCGGCGGGTCGAGACTCTCTATTCGGAAAGGTCCTGTCGAATGGCGCGTTCAACGGCCGAAACCCTGGTCCGGAAAACGCTCCTCCTGGGAGAGGCTCATAATCAGTTTTGCTGGCAGGGGGGAGAACCCACATTAATGGGAATAGACTTCTTTCGCGACGCGATCCAATTTCAGAGGCGATACGCTTATCCCGGGCAGGTTGCTGTAAATTCCATCCAGACAAACGGTGTTCTTTTGAATGAAGAGTGGGCCGATTTCCTGGCAGAAAACAATTTCCTCGTCGGACTCAGCATGGATGGTCCGAAGGATATCCACGACCGCTACAGGCGGACGCCATCCAGCGAAGGCACGTTCGATCGGGCAGCGCGGTCGGCTGAACTGCTCAAAAGCAGAGGAGTTCAATTCAACATTCTTACTTTACTGACGGATGCTAACGTAGGGCGACCCGAAGAGATCTATCGGTTCTTTTACAAAGGCGGTTTCAAACATCTGCAGTTCATCCCGTGCTTCGAACGCGATCCCGTTTCAGGAGAACCTTGTCCCTTCTCCATCACGGCAGCGGAACTTGGCGAATTTTACTGCAGGCTTTTCGATCTGTGGATGCTGAACGGATTTCCCGAGGTCTCCATAAGAGTTTTCGAAGACCATCTGATATTCTTCATCGATGGTGTGCACGTATCCTGCTCGTGGCAGGAGAGGTGCTGCTCATATCTGGTCGTCGAATACAATGGCGATGTGTATCCGTGTGACTTCTACGTCTACCCGGAATGGAAGATCGGCAACATTGTCGATGATTCATTCGCAGCTATTCTTCGAAGTCCGGGATTTTCGAAATTTTCCGGCATGAAAAGGGCACTGCCGCGTGTGTGCCGGGAGTGCGAATGGATTTCGTTCTGCAACGGCGACTGCGTTCGGTTGCGGGGAGCGGGTCCTGAAAATCAGAGTGAGTTCTGCGCAGCAAACAGAATGCTCCTCGAACACATGCAACCGCACTTTGAAAGGATCAGGCAGATTGCCCTGAATTATCGACGCAGGCAGCAGGGCGGCGCGCCTGGCGGAGTTGGCCGCAATGCCTCCTGTCCCTGCGGCAGCGGTTTGAAATTCAAGAAGTGCTGTGGTCGGTAGGACCTTTCACGTGGTGTCCGATCTCATCTTGTCGGGACCCGGAGCGACTATTGTCGGGACCCATTTCCCCAACTGGTTTTTCACCGAAGCGTAATCGGAATTGGCAGCCAGGTTTTGCCATTCGAGCGGATCGGCGTCGTGATCGTAGAGTTCTTCGCTTCCGTCACGATACCGTATGTAACGGTAGCGATCTGTGCGTACGGAATGATTGTCTCCAAGGAGAGTGGTCACCGCGGGAGGATGATCCGCGTTGGAACCCGGGTCACACAGAAATTGCCGGATACTCGTCCCTTCCACTTCATCCTTCGGCAAAAGCCCGCAAAGTTCGAGAAGAGTCGGGTAGATATCCATCAAGCTTACCGCCTTGTTGCATACGGCTCCCCGGGGTGATACTCCGGGTGCTGCAATTATGAGTGGGACGCGAGTAGATTCTTCCCACAAAGTGAGCTTCTGCCAGTGGAGCTTTTCGCCAAGATGCCAGCCATGATCAGCTGTCAGGACGATGATGGTATTGCCTGCAAACGGGCTTTGATCGAGAGCGTCCAGAACACGGCCAATCTGTGCGTCGGCAAAGGAAATACTTGCCAGATAGCCCTGCACCCCCTTTTCCCATTGATGATGCTGAACGATCGATGCATGCACTTCGGTATGGGCCAGAATCTTCCCCGGGCTTGGGACATCGTCCAGGTCGTTGGGATTGACCTTGGGCAGCGTGATTTTGTCGGTCGGGTACATTTCGAAATATTTCCTGGGAGCATAGAGCGGAATATGCGGCCGCAGCAATCCGACCCCGAGAAAAAACGGCCGTTTTTTGTTCACGGCAAGTTCCCTTGCTGCCAGGCGAACTGTCTTGGCATCCGCCATATCTTCATCGGCGACATCGACCGGGCCCCAATCGAAGGCGCTGGCCGGGGGCATCCCGTTAATGGGGAGATTTGGGGGTTTGGGTTCCTCTCCTTTTGCGGACGGAAAGTACTCATCCCATGAAAGCGGATCGTCGAAGTGAAAGAATTTGCCGCCGCCGACTACATAGTATCCGTTCGATCTGAAATATTGGGGCAGCGTCACAATGTCCGGCATTACCTGACGTAAATGCTGCTCATTGTTGTAGATGCCTGAAGTGGCGGGACGAACCCCCGTGAGAAAGCTTGCCCTGGAAGGATTGCAAATCGGCGATGCGCAGTGCGCATTCGAGAAAAGCACTCCTCTCTGCGCAAGCTTATCGATGTTCGGCGTGCGGACATCGGGGTTTCGACCCATGCATCCGACCCATGCGTTCAGGTCATCCAGAAGAATCATCAGGACGTTCGGCCTGGTGGAATCACCCGTGTCGGCCTGCACGCCGGACGATTTGCCCGAATGGCCCAATGTCGAGACGGAAGCGGCCCCGGCCGCCATCAATTTCAGGAATTCCCGCCTGCTTTTCGGCGGTATTTTCTCCATGAGCTACACCCCTGTCATTTTACAAAAGGCTTTCCTTTGGAAACAATCTGTGAAGCAGGAGTTCAGCTATTTGGCGATCTGAACACTGCAGGTATTCCCGGATTGCATTCCGCCAGGTTCCTTTACGGTTAGCTCGAAAACCAGGGTCACCCCTTCGGCACCGACTCCGGGAGCTACGAATGTCGTCCTGGCGGCGGAAGGATCTGAAAGATCAACCGGCGGACCTTTTCGCTGTGACCAACGGTACTCAAGATCTCCATTGCCGGAATCTGTAGAAACCTGACCATCGAGTGTAACCAGTGAGCCCCGCTTAGTGACTTGATCGGGAACGGGAACGGCAATGGGTGGAAGTTTGGTTTCGATCACGTTTACCGTACATCTGTCAGTGGATAACAGACTGCCGGCATCCGAGACCGTTAGTTGGAAGACCAGCGAGACGCCTTCAGATCCAGGTTCCGGAGCGGTAAAGGTGGGACACGCTTCCGACGGGTTCGACAACTTCACTTCAGGCCCGGTGATCTGCTCCCATTGATACGTGAGTATTCGTCCGTGCGGGGCGGAAGAACGGGAGCCGTCGAGAACGAATTCCTGTCCGCCGGCAATGTTCTGATCCATGCCGGCATCAGCTGAGGGGGGAAAGTTGGTGTCGGTGACGTTGACTATAGTCCTGTCTTTTCGCTCCACTCCAGAGGAATCGATAACCGTTAGCTCAAAAACCAGGGAC
>JAEZHY010000280.1 GCA_023416335.1 Pseudomonadota bacterium
TCAGCCTGATCAAGCACGACCCATTGCGGAAAATAGGCGTCAAAGCCAGCAGAAAAGCGGCAGGTTGGGACAACAACTACCTTCTGCATCTGCTCAGTCTCGTATAGAATTTCATGCGATTGCCCTGCCTCGGATGGGCGGCTTTTGCCATACTTCGATTTTCAATCCGAGCCTTCCCGGCAATCCGGACCGGATTCTTTCTGCATTGCATAATAATCTTTGCGCCATTCCTCGAACCGGCCAGCCTCGATCGCCGCTCGCATCCGGGCCATCAACTCGAGATAGAAATGCAGGTTGTGGATCGTATTTAGCCGATACGAAAGGAGTTCCCTCGAAATGTACAGATGCCGCAGGTATGCCCGTGAAAAACGGCGGCACGTGTAGCAGGTGCAGTCGTGGTCTATCGGCTCGGGATCCTCCGTGTAACATGCATTCTTTATCTGCACCGGGCCGCGAAACGTGAACAGCATGCCGTTTCGGGCGTTGCGGGTCGGCATGACGCAATCGAACATATCGACCCCGGCGCGTACTCCTTCCACGAGGTCCTCGGGCGTGCCCACTCCCATCACATACCGCGGATGCGTTTCGGGAAGCATGGGAGCGAGCCTGTTCAGGACCGAAAACATCTCTTCCTTTGACTCGCCTACCGAGAGGCTTCCGAGGGCATATCCGTCGAAGCCGATCTCCATCAGTTTTTCCAGGCACATTTCCCGCAATTCGTTGAATACGCTTCCCTGCACGATTCCGAAAAGAGCCTGGCCGGATCCTTCGGCGGCTTCCCTGCAGCGCGCGGCCCATCGTATGGTGCGCAAAACAGATTCGGCAGCATACTCCATCGAAACCGGATACGGCGTGCATTCATCGAAGCACATCATGATGTCGGAGCCAAGGTTTCTCTGGATTCCGATTGCCGTTTCCGGCGTGATCAGGTGACGGGACCCGTCGATGTGCGACTGAAACCGCACGCCGTCTTCTTCTATCTTGTTGATCTTTGCGAGGCTGAATACCTGGAAGCCCCCGCTGTCGGTGAGGATCGGACGGTCCCAGCCCATGAACTTGTGCAGCCCTCCCAGCCGGGCGACCCTCTCGTCTCCGGGGCGCAGGTACAGATGGTAGGTATTCCCCAGGATTATTTGCGCGCCCAGCGAGTGAAGTTCGTCGGGGGAAATGCTTTTTACCGTGCCCGCGGTTCCCACAGGCATGAAGATAGGCGTCTTGACCGATCCATGCACCGTTTCGAACCGCCCCGTACGGGCGTTGCTGGATGGATCTCTGGATTTGACTTCGAATTTCATGAAAGAGTATCCGTGTGTTTCAATTATTGAAAATGCCGAGTCTGTTCAAGACAAAGAAGGCGCATCGCAAAGATTGCAGAGGGCGGCCCGGAATTGTTTCCGGGTGCGGAGCACAAGAGGCTTGCGATACAGGCGCCCGAAAATCGGCACGGCACTGAAACCATCCGGCCTACCGGGGCGGGTTTCCCAAGGAGGAGGGGCTGTGCCCAAATGGAGACAAACCCTCTTGCCGTGCATTTTGCGACCAAGTTCCCCAATCCGTCATCCCGGCAGCGCTTTTGAGCCGGGAACCAGGGTTTCTAAGGTATTGAATTCACGATAATCCGCCCTAAAGCCTGGGTTCCGGTTTCCACCGGAATGACGTGAATCGTGGCCCACAAGCCATTCGAGGCTATCGCTGCAATTTGAGCAACAGACCGCGGACCTTGGGAATCAGCGGATGAGGTCCCTTAGCCGGAGGCAAGAGGGCCGACAGTATCGATCGGAGGGAATTCAGCTCTGTCCTCCGGACCCACCTTTTCGACATGTGCCTTTTCGAAATTGCGCACTTTAGCAGGACACAGCCGATTTCTGAATGAATTTTTCGATCCGGCGCTAGAGAATCAGCATCGCGTCCCCGTAGCTGAAAAAACGGTAGCGCTCGTTTATGGCCTCGCGGTAAGCGGAGAGGATTGTCGAGCGGCCGGCAAAGGCGGAGACGAGCAGGATCAGGCTCGATTTGGGCAGATGGAAGTTGGTGATAATGCGATCGACCACGCCGAACCTGTATCCGGGATAGATGAAGTGATTGCACATTCCGGAAAAAGGCCTGAGTTCCCCGAACCTGGAATAAATCCATTCGAGCGTCCTCACAACCGTCGTACCGACCGCGACAACGTGCCGGTTGTCCCGCCTGGCCCGGTTTATCGCTTCGGCCGCACTTTCATCCATTTCCACGAATTCGGAGTGAATCCGATGCTCACGGATATCCTCGCATCTTACCGGGGCGAAGGTGCCGTATCCGACGTGCAGTGTGATCGCGGCGGTTTCGATTCCGTCGTCTTTCAGGTTCTGCAGCAGTCCCTTCGTAAAATGCAATCCGGCGGTTGGGGCGGCGACGGCCCCCGGGGTCCGGGCATATTCGGTTTGATAGCATGCCTGATCGTCCACGGGGGCAGGTGCGCCTGCGCGTGCTATATAGGGCGGGAGCGGGACCTCGCCGATTCGGGCAAGGATTTCGAGCAGGCCGCAGTCGCCGGGAAAACACACCAGCGCTTTGCCGTCTTCGAGTGGTGCAACTATCCTGGCCCGAACGCCCTCATTGAGTTCGATCGTCTGGCCCGCCCTGACGCCTTTGGATGACTTCACCAGGCAGCAGTAGCCTTCGGATGCACCCTTGTCACGAGATTTGTAGGGATCGAGGACAAGGAGTTCGACCTTGCCGCCGCTTGATTTATGGCCGAGAAGGCGTGCTTGTACGACGCGCGTGTCGTTTACGACCAGCAGGTCGCCGCGATCCAGATACGAACGGAGATCCTCGAAACAAGAATGCCGAAGTTCGTTTCGGGTCCGATCGAGAACGAGAAGGCGGCATTTTTCGCGCTTGCCGGTCGGGAATTGAGCGATCAATTCCTGGGGCAGGTCGTAATCGTAGTCTTCGAGCCTGAAGGAACAATCATTTCTACCCCCCATGCCTGCGACCCCAATAAACAAGCAGAAGTCCCACTACCATGAGCCCCCCTCCGATGAGCCTGAGCGAAGTCTCTGGAACGCTTATAAGCCATTGGAGCCATCTCTTGACGGCCTCCGGGGTGGCCAGGTAGGGGAGTCCTTCGACAAAGCAGATCAAACCGACGACCGTGAATATATATCCTTCCAGCATCATTTACCTTTGTGAGGTTTTCCTTTTAATTGAAGGCCGAATCGCCTAACATGACCTCAAGTTGGCCCACAAACGGGGATCGTTTGACCCGGCAAGTATAACGCATTGAACTTGCAAGGTAAGTAAGAATTACTCCTGTCTGAAAATTTCCGGACGGAAATGTCGTTCGATCTGCGCCCGGATTCCAAAGGTGCTGCGGCCCGGTTACAATTGCAGGGCTGAACGAAGGTTCAGAATTAATGCCGCAGGCAATCCCGAGAAGATGAAGGAGACCCGATGAGCGTTTTTACTTTTTCGAAAAAAGGAGACCAGGGCACAACCAGCCTTCTGAACGGAGAGCGCGTGTCCAAAGCCAGCCTGCGTCCCGAGGTATATGGAACTCTCGATGAAGCCAGTTCGAACCTTGGCCTGGCAAAAGTACTTACGCAAAATGAGAAAATCCGGGAAATGATCCAGACAATCCAGGAGGACCTGCTGCTTCTCGGTGCCCAACTTTCCGATACCGGGTCCGATCCGAAATATGCCATAACTCCTGAGCAGACCGCCCGCCTCGAAAAGTGGATAACCGAACTCCAGGATGAAGTACCGATACCGCGTGAGTTCATCTTCCCGGGAGGAAGCCCGGCAAGTGCCGTCATCGATATCGCACGGACGATCATTCGGCGCGCGGAGCGCAGGGCAGCCGCGCTGAGGGAAACCGGAGAGGTAGACTTTCCCGAAGTGCATGCCTACTTGAACCGGCTGGCCGATTTTCTTTTCACGTTGGCCCGGTACGCGGAGAAGCGTGGTTGAAAACCTCGTAAGGTGTTTTCCCGAGGGTGGACGGACCTTCCCGATATCCCATAATTCCCGATCACGATGTAGATTGCTGCGCGTATGCAGGACGCCTTTCGGCAATCTTTTGCCCACCTTCTTCCATATCGCTGCTGTAGCTTTTCGATTGCATCGGGTAGTTGTCTCAGTAACTAAATATGCAATTTAATTCTTAAAATAGTGGAATTTGGTAGTCCAAATACCCAGTTCCGCTGATTCCGATTTTTGAGTGAGTCTGGTAGACAGAAGGCACCTCGTAAGACCCCTTCTTCTACTCCTCAGGTTTTTCCCCTTGCCCCTGCTTTGCTTGTCCGGTCGAGCAGGGGCCCTCCTTTTTAAGCCGCGCGCCGTGTTGGTTTTCGAATCCTTTCCTCAGTAATTGGCCGCTTCCATTGACCGTGAGATATTGTCAAGTATAATTGCCATACCTTTGGGGAATATGCTTTGGTTTTTCACCTTCTAAGCGGCGGGCGAAATGATCGGTGCGGGGGAACGTGCGCGCATTCTTATTGTGGATGACGAGCAGGGGGCCAGGGAGGCGCTGGAGCTTATCCTGGAAGACGACTACGAGTTGGAGTGTGTGGATAGCGGCTCCGCCTGTATTGCCAGGATACGGGAAAAATCTTTCGACTTGGTTCTCCTGGACGTCAACATGCCTGAAATAGATGGAATCGAAACTCTCAAATTAATCAAAGAATACGATGACAGTATCGACGCGGTCATGATCTCCGCCGCGGACAGCGCACGCAAGGCCACCAGCGCCATGAAGTGCGGCGCCTACGATTACATTACGAAACCCTACGAGGCGGAAGACATACTGACGACCGTACAAAGAGTACTGAAGAAGCGGTCTCTTGAAAAAGAGGTGCTGTTTCTGCGCTCGGAAAGGGCCAACCAACTCGGAACCACGCAGATAGTCGGCAATTCCGGCCCCATGAAGATGGTTTTCGAAATGATCGACAAAGTCGCTCAAACCCAGGCCAGCATCCTGATAACGGGAGAGAGCGGGACGGGAAAGGAATTGGTTGCACGCGCCATCCATGAGAAGAGTCAGCGTTCCCAGAAGCCTTTTGTTGCCCTCAATTGCGCCGCCATCCCGTCGGAGTTGATGGAAAGCGAGTTGTTCGGGCACGAACGGGGCGCATTCACGGGCGCCGTTACCCGTACGGCGGGCAAATTCGAATTTGCAGACGGAGGTACCATCTTCCTGGACGAAATTTCGAGCATGAAATTGGAATTGCAGGCCAAACTGCTGCGTGTGCTCCAGGAACTCGAATTCACCCGGGTTGGAAGCAATACGATCATAAAGGTTGATGTCCGGATGATTGCGGCCACAAATTCGAGACTCGAAGATATGGTTAAGGAAGGCCGCTTCCGGGGAGATCTCTACTTTCGCCTGAACGTTATTCCAATAGAGCTGCCGCCACTGCGGGAGAGGAAAGGCGATGTCCCGCTTCTGGCAAATCACTTCCTTTCCAGGTTCAATCAGAGGTTCAACAAAAAAATAAAGGGTATCACCCCCGCCGCCATGACTATACTCGACAGTTATCCATGGCCGGGAAACATCCGGGAACTCGAAAACCTCATGG
>JAEZHY010000293.1 GCA_023416335.1 Pseudomonadota bacterium
GACACAGTCTCTCCGCTTCACCCATCCTACGGCTTTATCCTTATCTCGTTGTTTTCTTTCGTGATTTTCGTGCCTTTCGTGGTTGCAAGCTTTTGCCTTTCGTGTTTTGGTTGCGGCTCTGCTGCCCCAAGACTGTTCACTGTTCACTCAATCATTTACCGCCTGTCGTCCCCCAATCTACAGCCATCACCCACTTTGCACCCGGCAGACACCGGTTTATGGTGAGTCGGTTAATCGTCGCTAACAGTGAAATGCCGCTGTTCAATAATGCTTATAGCGGAGTGCCGGATGCGTGTCTGTGATGGGGCTTCAAGTCAGTCTTCATCTTCCGTCGAACCGAAGCCCCTGCATTGGCTGGACAGGCTCTTTATGCTGACGGGCGCGGGAGGCCATGCTTTCGAAATTCTGCTGCTCCTGGCAGGGTTTCTTCTTGTTGTTCTCTTTGTTTCTTTCCTGATCAGGGCACTTCTCCATGCCGTCTCACCGGGAACCATTCTCTGGGCCCTGCACGAGGAAATAGCGGCAGTTCTTTCGTGTCTCTTTGCCACACTCATGATGCACTTCGCCCTGCGCAGGATGCGGAGCCTGTTCGTTCAGGTACAGGCGGAAAAGGGAGAGCGCAGACTGGCGGAAAAGGAACTGCAGGTCGAACGGGACCGTCTCATGGGAATACTCGAAACCATGGAAGACGGGATCTACATCGTAAATTCCGGGCATGATGTCGAATACACGAACCCGGCTCTCGAAAAGGAATTCGGAGGCGTCGGGGGACGAAAGTGCTTCGAGTACTTCCACGATCGGACGGAAAAGTGTCCCTGGTGCAGAAACAGCGACGTATTTGCAGGGAAGACGGTTCGCTGGATGTGGACCTCTCCCCGGAACGGAAAGACTTACGACCTTTTCGACACCCCCTTCAGAAAACCGGACGGGTCCGTATCGAAGCTGGAGATCTTCAGGGATATTACGGACCTCGTGCGTGCGCAGGATGCTGTGCGTGAGAGTGAACAGCGCTACCGGATGCTCTTTGACGAGGCGCGGGACGCTGCTTTCCTGATAAGCCTGACTCCGGAAGGCAAATTCGAAAAATTCCTCGAAGTCAACAAGGCAGCCTGCGAGAAGCTTGGATATACTCATGAAGAACTGTTGCACCTGTCTCCTTACGATTTCAATCCCCCGGAAGATCATGAAGCAATCTCTCAGACATTGGTCAGGTTCTTCACCGAGCACAATTTGCTTTTTGAGCGCACTTTGGTGAGAAAAGACGGAAAGCGGATTCCGGTCGAGTTCAACGGGCACCTTTTCTTCCACAAAGGCCGGCCAACTCTGCTAAGCGTTGCGAGAGACATATCGGAAAGAAAGCTTGTAGAAGGGAACCTTCGAGAGAGTGAGCGAAAATACAGGGAACTCTCGACCGAATTCGATGCTCTCCTGAAAGCCATTCCGGACCCGCTTGTGCTCCTCTCTCCAGACCTGCGCATTCTTTGGGCTAACAGGGAAGGCGGCTGTGAACCCGGTGGAGCCGGGACCGGAAACGTCGGGACTCATTGCTACGATCTCGTTCACAACAAATCCATCTGTGGGAGCTGTCCGGTTCGCCGATGTTTCGAGACGGGCATAGAGGAAAGCTGCATGGTTTTCCAGCAGGGCAGGTACCTCAATATGAGGGCGTTCCCTGTGCTGGAAGGGGACAACGTGAGCCGCGTCCTGGTAGTGATGTGCGATATGACGGAGAAAATGGTTCTCCAGACCGAGACGATGCAGGCCCGTCACTTGGCGTCCCTGGGAGAACTGGCAGCCAGTGTGGCGCATGAGGTCAATAATCCCGCAAACGGCATAATCAATTACGCCCAGTTGCTCATAAACCGGAACCCGGCGGGAACTGAAGCAAGCGAACTCGGCAATCGCATACTCAAGGAGAGCGAACGGATTGCGTCGATCGTGAAAAGCCTGCTCTCTTTCGCACGCCGGGAAAGCAACGGGAAATCTCTTATTCGCATTCCGGATGTTCTCTCGGAATCGCTCGTACTGACGCAGGCGCAGCTTCGAAAAGACAGTATCGGGCTCAAATTGGAAATCCCCGAAGACCTCCCTGAAATTCTCGCCGATTTTCAGCAGATACAGCAGGTGATTCTGAACCTGGTCAGCAATTCCCGATATGCTCTCAACCAGAAATTCCCGGAAAAGAGCGAGGAGAAGCTGATGGAAATATCCGCGGAAGACGTTCAGACCGGAGAGGAACGTTGCGTCAGGCTCACTTTTCTCGACCATGGAACGGGGATTCCCACCGGCGATCTCGGTTCCGTAACCGAACCGTTTTTCTCGACGAAACCCAGCACGAAAGGTACGGGGCTCGGGCTCAGCATTACCCGCGGGATTGTCGAGAACCACGGAGGGCGCATGACGGTTGAAAGTGCCGAAGGCTCCTACACCAGGGTCACCGTGGATTTCCCGGTACAAAGGAATACGAATGTCGCAGATCCTGATAGTGGACGACGAGGAGAGCATCCGGTTCACGCTCGCTAGTTTCCTGAACGATGCCGGCCACCAGGCGAGGGCGGCTTCGACGGTGGCGGAGGCCTTCGAAGCCCTCCGTCCCGGCTCGTTTGACATGATATTTGCGGATATCGCTCTCCCCGACGGATCCGGAATTGAGATCCTCAGGAAATTAAGAGACGAGGGAAGCCGGACCCAGGTCGTCATCATAACCGGCTACCCTGAAGTCGAGACCGCAGCGCAGGCCGTGCGCCTCGGCGCCTTCGACTACCTGGTAAAACCGGTGACGGCGCAGTCGGTGCTTCGTACCGCGCAGATGGCAATCCGCCATAAAGAGCTGGAGGATGAGAAGGAAAAATATCGGTCCAATCTCGATGCCATTTTTCGCAGCATCAAGGATGCAATCATTTCGGTGGATGCCGAGATGCGCATTACCGAGATCAACGGGGCCGCGATGAGAATGTGCGGATTCACCCGGGAAGTCGCCGGCACCGACCTGAGAGTTGCCGCGAAAGGGTGCAGCGGCCATTGCATCGAGGCGCTCGAAACTGCCCTGCGGACGCGGGAATCCGTCGAAATCGACAGGATAGAATGTCATCTGACGGGCAGGCCGAGATATGTCGTAAATCTTACCGCCTGCCCGCTGCTCGACCGCAATTCCCGCTTCAGGGGCGCCGTGCTGGTGTTCAGGGACGAAACGCGTCTCGCGGACATGGAATGCGAACTCAGGGAACTGAAGCACTTCCACAGAATTATGGGGCAGAGCCGCAAGATGCAGGTGATCTACGCGCAGATTGGTGCCGTGGCCCAGACTCCGGCAACCGTCCTCATTACAGGTGAGAGCGGGACGGGCAAGGAACTCATCGCCGAAGCTCTGCACTTCAAAAGCGCAAGGAACCAGAAGCCGTTTGTGAAGGTGAACTGCTCGGCCCTGCCGGAGAGCTTACTTGAGAGCGAACTTTTCGGTCACGTAAAAGGTGCGTTCACAGGAGCCTATGAATCCAGGACCGGCCGATTTCAGCGTGCGGACGGCGGGACTATCCTGCTGGACGAGATTGGGGATATTTCACCGAGGATTCAGCTCGGACTCCTGCGGGTCCTGCAGGAGAGGGAAATCGAGCGTGTCGGCGACCCAAGGCCGATAAAGCTGGATGTCTGGATACTCGCGGCCACAAATCGAAACCTTCAGGAAAAGGTGAGAAGAGGGGAGTTCCGGGAAGATCTCTATTACAGGCTGAAGGTGGTAGAAATCACCCCGCCCCCGCTGCGGGAACGCAAAGACGATATCCCGATCCTGACGGCACATTTCCTCGAGAAATTCAATAAGCGTTACGAGAAGAATATATCCGGCGTTTCGGCACAGGCAAAAGCCGGCCTTCAGGAATATTCCTGGCCGGGAAACGTCCGCGAACTCGAACATGCGATCGAGCACGCTTTCGTATTCTGCCGGCATAATACGATCGGCCTGGATCACCTTCCTGCCGACCTGTCCGCCTTCATCGACGGCCTGCTTGCCACCCCGGAATCTCCGGAGGAAAAAATCCGCGCCATTATGACGACTCTCCAGAAAACGGGCGGCAACAAGGCCAAAGCCGCCCGCATCCTCGGAATCGACAGAAAAACACTGTACCGAAAAATGAAGACCTTCAGGGAAATGCCTGCCCGCCGGGGGTGAATCGGGACTTTCGATCCGCTCTTTTCGGCACGTATCTTGATACGGGTATTCAAAGTTCCCATGACCGCGGGGTCCAAATCCGGTTTACCCGCAGGGGCAAAATCCTTACGCCGGGGGCAGGAAGATGAGCGTTCGAGTCCTGGTAATAGATGATGAGGAAAGTATTCGCTTCACTTTCAATGCATTTTTGACCGATGCGGGTTACCGGGTTTCGCTTGCCGGGACCTTTTCCGAAGGAATGGATGAGCTGGTTCGGAACCCGTTCGACGTGGTTTTGCTCGATGTCATCCTGGAGGGGGGATCCGGACTCGACCTGCTGAGGCAAATGAAGCCTGCCGAGACTTCCCCCATTTTTATAGTAATATCCGGCTATCCTAATCCCGATGCGGCTGCGGATGCAAAACGGCTCGGAGCTTTTGAATTCATCCCCAAGCCCGTTACGCAGGACCGGCTGTTAGCCGCGGTAAAAGAAGCGCTTGATTCAAAAAAGACGGCCCGCGGCGAAGAGAATACGACACCAAAGCCCGCCTGATATTGTTTCTGAAAAATCTCTTAAAAATCAATAGCTTAAAACGAGAACAGCAGCGGCGTAGGGTGGGAGCGAAGCGCGTTCCGGTATTGTCGAGTGCCCACCGTCCATTGAGATTGGCACCAACCAGAAGAGGGCCGTAGGATGGGTGGGAGCGGAGCGGGAACCCATCGGTTTTTAGGCTCTTTCCCCTCTCAGCCGTCGGAAGCTCAAGGACTGCCGAATACGACTTCTTTTTCCGTATGCCGACTTTCCCGTGTTTCAAAGCACTGACTTATGCCCCTCCGGCCAAACTTACGTAATTGCCCATAAAAACGATGGGTTGTCACCCATCCTACGGCCCTGCTGGATATGGTATCACCATATCAGCGTACGGTTCACTGTTCACTGCTGACCCACTGCCTCTCCCTGTGGCATTCCCCACAATTGTAGACCGCAACAGTGGGGCATGCCCCATTGTCGATTCCCCGGCTCGACCGGAACAGGCTGCGGGATTCAGTCTTCCCTCTACTTCCCTGTCTTTGTCACCCGCCGGCACGGATCTTGGTTAATAGCTGCCCAGATTCCGACCGGCTTTCCCGCAAGAGCCGTCTTGCGGTCCGACGCTTACCTGCTGCAAAGCCTCGCAATAATTCATGAGATTAGAAGGAGGAATAAGATGAGAGTTTGTATCAGATACATTTGCCTGGGAATTTTCTTCAGCCTTTTCGCCTCGCTGCTGATGATCGGCCTGCCGGGAGGGGCTTATGCAACTCTTCCGGTTGCGCCCGATGTCGCCAAAGACCCCAATGAGGTAGGGGCGATCTGCTATGGTCGGGTTTCGCCCAAAACAGTAGTGGTGAATCTTGCCGCAGTCGAACTTCTGGCCAACCTGACGCCTGACAAACAATACCTTTTCTGGACCTTTGCCCTCGCGGACGACAAAGGAATGCCCATCGGAAAGCCCACAGTGCCCGGGCCGATGATACGATGCATGGAGGGGGATACGGTCGTCATCAACCTCACCAGCAACATTCCGAACCTCGAGCCCCACAATATTGACCTTCACGCCGTAATGGGGCCGGGCGGCGGAGCTGCCGTCACCAACGTCATGCCCGATGGAAAGACAAAGACATTGTCTTTCAAAGCGCTCCGGCATGGCGCCTATATTTACCATTGTGCGGGCGAGGGAATGCCGTGGGAACACATATCGCACGGGATGTTCGGCTTGATCCTCGTGGAACCTCCCGGAGGGCTTCCTTTGACTGTGAACAACAGGCCGGTGAAGGAGTTCTACGTCGGACAGATGGAGTGGTATCCGACAGATCTCATGGTGTCCAATCCGATGATAAGCCAGTCCCCGTATTACGACCTGGATATGGGAAAAGCCTCCGCTGAAAAGCCGGATGTTTACTCGTTCAACGGCTATCAACAGGCGCTGACCGACCCGACCAAATTCGGGCTCAAAATGAAGGCCTCTTTGGGTAGTGTAGTCAGGATTTTCTTCGTAAACGGTGGTCCCAATGTGGGCTCCAACTTCCATATCATTGGACAGATTTTCGACAAGGTTACCAAAGGGAGCGTGTTGACCCCTGAATTGAACGAGGAAACAGTCTACGTCGCACCGGGTTCGGCAGCCATTTTCGAAATGACGGCGGCAGTCCCCGGGCAGTACCTCGTGGTCGACCATGCCCTTTGGCGAGTCCCCAAAGGAGCGGCGGGGCATATGTATGTGCTCCCCTGGTGCGCGGATGCTTCGATGCCGAGTACCTGGACTTGTGCAGGTTGGCCTACGGATATCTTCTCGCCGCCCGCAACGGGAACCGGCCACTGATATGCTCCGGATGACAACAGAGGACCCGATCCGTCCCCTGCTTCGGGCAGTGCCTTGGAGCACGGGACGGATTGCCGTCCGAAGACTCTGGTCAAAAGGAGAAACTTCCATGCGGAAAACCGTCCTGGCCTGCGCGATCCCATTTCTGGCGTTTCTTTTATTGATAGTCCCTCCTATGACGGGACCGGCACGCGGGCAGCAAAACAACTGTGCCCGCTGCCATGCCGAGCAGGTCGCCCGTTGGGTCGGGTCGAGGCACGCCTCGGTCGCATGCGAGAAATGCCATGAAGGTTCTGCGCAATGCGGGATCGACAGGGAAGTACGTCCGAAAGTGCACTTCGATATGGAATCCTGCGGCTCCTGCCATCCCGATCAATACAATTCCTTTATGAAGGACGTTCCCATGAAGACCTTCTATAAAGGAAGCTTAAACCCGATTAACATATGGCAGAAATCGATAGATTTTCCGTTCTGGAACAGCATCATTGCAGGAAATGAGTTTGTCATCGACACGCATGAAAACCGGGCCATGAAATACAACCAGATAGACGCGCAGGAAACGCTCAGGTCCAAGGGCGAGTCCTGCCTGACATGCCACGGCACCAAGGTTGCCTATTACATGGGGATGAACGGTGTTCCCGGGTATCCCGCCCGGTTCCGGACCATCGGCCAGACGCAGCGGATCTCATCCGGCAATTTTCGGAACTGGCAGAAGCCCCCGGTTGAATTCATTGAAATTCCCGCGGGCACAAAAGTCTCGACGATGGTCGATAATCTCGACAGCCGTCTTCCCCACCAGGTCAAATCTATCGTCATATTCCCCGACGGAAGGATATACGCGAGCTACGACTGTCCAGGGGCGACCGCAACCGGAAACTCGCCCGATCCGGCAAAAAGGATCGAAGCAAGGAACCACATCTGGGCCGCGTTCGAGGCCCTCGCTTTCGACGGACTCGACCCGGTCGTGAACAAGCCGTCCATGGATGCCGGAATGCTCTGCAACATGTGTCACGACCCACATTCGGGCAGTCTTCGCATCATTCAGAAAGCCCTCATCTGGGCGATAAGCCGCAAGGGGATCAATCCTTATTCCTATTCGGGTGCTCAAATCCGGGACTTCGCCATGGCGAGTCGCCAGGACAAGATCGTTGCCGTTTGCGGCCAGTGCCACGTCGAATATGTCGGCGGTTACAGCGCGATCGACCACATCGACAGGCACTATTTCCCTTGGGGGAAGCCCAACGAGGTCGAAGCAGATTACGCGAGTCAGTTCAATTCGAACCAGGATTTCCGGCACGGGGAGGGCACCAACCCCTGGCAGACCGAAAACCCGGGCCGGGACGGATTTTACCCCGAAGGGAGCCTGTTCCCGATTCACCAGCCGTTGATCAAAAGCCAGCATCCGGAAGCGGAGGTTTTCTGGAACAGCAGGATGTATACGAGGGGAGGGGCAACCTGCACAGACTGCCACACGGCCAGGGTCATGGGAACGAAGGGGCCCTACACGAGCCACTGGTTTGCATCGCCCATAAAATGGATTCAAAGCGAGGGAATTGCTCCCTGCGCTCAATGCCACTCCGGGCATCACTGCATGATGAGAGGGGGGTGCCGCATGAGGGGCGGCCACGGAATGCACCATAATTTTGCCCCGCCTATGACCGTTTCGGGACTGCTTTCGAACATAAAAGCGATCCAGGACCTTTTCTTCCTGGAACAAGAGAAAGCCCAGGCGGCGCTGGTAAATTCGCTCAAATACATCAACTCGCATCCCGAGTCTTCGGCGGCAATAGAGAATCACAAGCGGGCACACTTCCGCTGGGAGTATTACGCACAGGCCGAAAACAGCATGGGCTTTCACAACTGGGACGAAACCATCCCCGCGATGCGGGATGCGCTAAATCTGGCAGGGGTATCCGTCTCCTGGCCGCTGCCTCCCATCCGCCTGAGCGTTACGGCCGGGAGCGGCTCCTCCATAACACTCTCCTGGTACTCTCAGTCGAGCAATGAGCAAGGATATGTAATCGAGCGCAGGGATGCTACGGGAGAGGAATTCAAGGCGGTCGGCCTGGTTGCGGCGAGTTGGACCGGCAATGTGAGCCGCGGGAGTCTCGGGATGGTTACCTGGGCGGACACGCATGTCGAGGCGCACAGGACATACAGCTACAGGGTTGCTGCCTTTAACGACAAGGGGACGTCGTCATATACGCTCTCCGTCACAGCGGAAATTCACTGACGGGCGAGTTGGAGTTGAGCCGTGAGGCAGGGAGCCTGCCCCACGGTTGTTCCAGACCGGTCGAAGCCGAATCAGTGCCCCGTTCCGGTCGCGGGAGGTGAATAGATGTTGACCGGCCAACCGCCGCAAACCCAGCTTTCCGGGGTCATTATGTCCGCGCAGGGGGGCAGCACGAACATGTTGCCACCTGCGCCCTTCGGCACTCTCCAGAGGGCATGATCGACGAGCAGGTACTGGCCTGGGACCGCTGCCGTCATTTCGAATACCGCCGCCGATCCCGGCGCGATGTATACCGTTTCTTCATTGAGGTCGGGAGTCGCCCGGCTGCCCCTCACGACCCTGTCGAAAATCTGACCAATTATGTGGAAATTGGAACCGATATTAGGGCCGCCGTTTACGAAAAAGATCCTCACTACATCCCCGGGCAACACCCTCATGGTGTGACCGAACAGATCCATGTCCGTCAGGGCCTTCTGATGCCCGTTGAAGGTGTAGATATCCGGATGCTCCGCTGAAGCCTTGTTTGCGTCCAGATCGTAAAAGGGCCCTGACGATACCTCAGGATCGGTCACGACGGCATCGGTCGGGTACCATTCACCCTGGCCGACATAGAATTCCTTGACCTGCTTCCGGTCGACCACCATCGGAAGCCCACCCCTTGGCTCGATCATGATCAGACCGTACATGCCGTGTGCAACATGTTCCCACGGCATGCCTTCCCCTGCGCAATGGTAAATGTAGGCCCCTTCCCGCATTGCTTTGAACGTCAGGGTCTTTGTCTGTCCGTCCGGCATCACGGCTGTTACGGCGGCCCCTCCGCCCGGCCCCATTACTGCATGGAGATCGATGTTGTGTGGTTCGAGATTGGGAATGTTGCTGGTGAGGTTGATGACGACCGTATCCCCTTCCATGCATCGAATCATGGGGCCCGGCACCGACGGTTTTGCAATTGGATTTCCCTGGGCATCCGCCCTGGCAAAGGTCCAGAACTTGTAAACCCTGTCCGGCGTAAGATTGGCAAGAACCTCCACGGCCGCCAGGTTTACGGTTATTGTGGTTGGAACATTTCTTCCGTTCACCGGCTTTCCAACCTCGGTGGGATTCTTTGCAACGTCCGGAAGCACGGGGAGTTCCGCACTTGCGATTCCCTGCCAGGCAAACAAAACGAGGACCACTAATGCGAAAAGTCCTCCTCGAATAAAACGTGATCCGGCAACAGCTCTCATCTCTTCCTCCTCGCGTTTATTCTCCTCGTTCCGGCAAGCGATTGCGTTCAAGCCGAGCGGCATAAGCTCGTCCTCGAACCGTTTCCATTCTTCGCCTAAAGAATCTTACAGGCTCGTGGGCGGGCGCTTACGGAACTGTCGGGGTGAAAGGAACAATTTCGTTTGGGAACAGGAATGGATGCTTACATGAAGAGCAACTTCCGTGCCGCACCCATTTTCCGTGAATTGAGCTGAATTTGACAGGGTGGGGTTAGGACTGATGTGGCGGATTGTGAGACATATTTGTCTTCGGCCCGCAAGGGATGCAGGAACTCAAATGATTTCGAAACAGCCCTGCCGGGGGAGGACCTTTTTATCTATACGGGTGATGTTTTTTGTCTTAATGAGGGTGAAACGCGGGACGCTATCCGTTCCTGACTGATTTTCTTTTTGATGGTGTCAAAACCGAATGACCGGCTTGATCGTGGTCCCGGCAAGAGAATCCGCCACCGCCCGGTTGATCTCCGATGCCGGGTATTCCCGGATAAGCCTGTCCAGCGGGAATTGCCCTTTGCGGAAGAATTCGATCAGGAACGGGATGAACTTCTGGGGAACGCTGTCGCCCGCTATGCTGTAAATGACAGTCTGCCCGGGGTCGGGTGATTTCGGAGTAATGCGCTCGCTGCCTTCGTCGGCGAAGACCGCAAGCATCGAAAGCTTGCCCTGAGGTGCAAGAGACTGCACAGCCCGGTCGATTATCCGGGAAACACCCGTTGTCTCCACCGCGTAGTCAATCTTCCCGGCTATTTCCGCAATGCGTTTGCCGACATCTTCCGTCTTGCTGTTTATCCCGAAATCCGCACCGAGTTCCATTGCCAGTTGCAGCCGGGACGGGACCTTATCGATAGCCAAAATGGGAGAGGCGCCTGCAAGGCGGGCCGCCATGAGCGCGGCAAGGCCGACCGTCCCCGTTCCGAACACCGCCAGGGACTCGCCTTGCCCGGGCATGAGTTCGTTCAAAACCGTACCGGCCCCCGCCTGGGCCCCGCACCCAAACGGGGCAAGAAGGGCGAGTTCATCTTCCGAAGCGGTTTCGACGGGAATGACGCTACGCTCGCGGGTCAGCGCGTGGCGGGCAAGCGAGGACTGTCCGAAAAAACATCCGCCGATCATATTTCCGGCACTGTCCCGGATGGTTGCCGTACCGTCTTGCCTCTTTCCGTCCTCGTCGAAATTCAGTTCGTCGAATGCCCGGCATTGGCTCGGCCGTCCATGGCGACACTCCGAACATTTTCCACAGGAGCTGAACGAAATCACAACCTTGTCTCCGGGCTTCACCCGGTCGACTCCCTTGCCGACCCGTTCGACGATGCCAGCGCCTTCGTGGCCGAACACCGCGGGAAAATGCCCGCCGAAGGCGCCGTCCCTCGCCGCGAGGTCCGTGTGGCAAAGGCCGCAGGCAACGATGCGGACGAGAAGTTCGTCCGGCCGGGGATCGTCGATTTCGACATTTTCAAGCTCAAACGGGCCGCCCGGCCGATGTACCACGGCGGCCATTGTGCTGGTCGGCATAGGCATGATCCTTTCTGGAAAAAGAATTCACCGCAGAGCACGCCGAGAGCGCGGAGGGAAATAAGACGATACAGCAAAAACCGCGGGGTTCCAAGGCGTGAATTCAAGACCTTAAAACCCTGGTTCCCGGCTCAAAAGCGCTGTCGGGATTGGAGGCTTATCACCTTCCCGTCATCATCTTCGTCAACCTTTCCGCCGTCCCCATGCCCATGGTCCAGCCCAGGGTGCCGTGGCCGGTATTGAGCCAGAGATTGCGGTATTTCCCGGTGCGGCCTATATACGGGACGTTGGACGGGGTTGCCGGGCGCAGGCCCGTCCAGGGATTGAGCCGGCTCATGACCCAGTCCCGGTCGCGATGATTTATGCCGGCAAAGACCGCCGGAAAAAGTCTTGCGGCACTCTCCACGATCGGCTTTATCCGGTGATAGGGCAGGGATTTATCCCATCCGGTAAGTTCGGCCGTGCCCGCGACCCGGAGATGCGTTTCCAGGTTGCTGTACACGATCTTGTTCTCATCGTCCGTGAGCGATACCTTCGGCGCGAAATCGGCGTTCCTTTCATCAAGAGGAATGCTGATGCTGTACCCCTTTGCCGGGTAGATGTTGAGGAAAATGCCGAGCTTTTGGGCCAGAAGCGGCGAGTAGGATCCCATGCACAAGACGAAGTTCCGGGCCTGGAACGTCTCTTTTGTGCCGTCGCCGGCGATCGCCTCGACCGCCGTTATCCTGCCGACCTCTGAATGGAGATCTTCGATGACTGTCCTGTAGAGAAACCGGACGCCGTATTTTGTCGCGCTCACCCTGGCCAATTCCTGCGTAAAGAGGTGGGCATCGCCGGATTCGTCTTCTTCCGTGTAAGTGCCGCCCACGATTTCAGGATTTTGGGCCAAAGCCGGTTCGAGCCTGTCTATTTCCTCCTTCGTGACGGGACGGCGCCTGCATCCGCACCTGGTCATCAGTTCCGCCACCCGGCAGGCATCCTCGAACTCATGCCGGACCCGGTAAAAGTGCAGAATGCCGAGCGATCTCTGGTGATACCGGATCCCTTCCGCCTGCCGCACCTCCCGGTACAATTCCCGAGAGCGGAGGGCAATATCGACTATCCTGGCGGTATTCCGGTCCGCCGCGGACCTGCGGCACTGCCAAAGCCAGTCCGCGAGCCACACCCACTGCCTCCAGTCTAGCCGGGGCGAGAAATAGAGAGGGCTTTCCTTCCGGGGCAACCATCGAAGGACCTGGCCGGGAGCGCCGGGATGCGCCCATGGTTCGGCATGCGATACGGATATCTGCCCGCCGTTGGCAAACGTTGTCTCGAGCGCCGCGTCGGGTTGGCGATCGATCACAACTACCTCCCTGCCTTCCCTCGCCAGCAGGTAGGCTGTCGTTACGCCGGTTATACCCGCGCCCAACACGATCACATCATACATTACGGTCCCTCTCCATCCTCATATCACGCAGGGGCACAATAAACGCCAAGCGCCGCCGATGTGTTCGAAGCAAATCTATGGCTGTATTTCTTCCATTAGAAATAATAGATATGGATATGAGAGGTGTCGATCAAAGATCCTGTGTTTTATACAGATACCGTCCTTGCGGTGTAAGATTAATAAATCCTGAAATTAACAGTTATCCGTGCGCGCGAGCGCAAGAGGATTCCGGGGAAGAAACATATGCGTCTTTGGGAATGCCTCTTCGCGGGCCTCTTGCGCCGCGCACCCGGAAAAATTCCGAGCCGTCCTTCGTTGTTGCAGTCTATTCGTTTCAGGTATTTCCCGTTTCAATTCTTTCGGGAGATTACCTCCTGCTCCTTCACAATCCGGTCATGCATTGCGGCAAAAAATTCCGCTCCGTTTCGAATTACGTTCTCATCCACGTCGAAGGTCGTACTGTGGTGCCCTCCGTGGATCGGGGTCCCGAGGAGAACGAAAAGCGCCTTGCCTCCCCGGCCTTGCACGCGCTCCATAAAGACGGTCACGTCCTCGGAGGCGTTGAAGTCGGTTTCCTGTGTGATCGTGTTTACTGACGGGAGCCCCTTCGCGACGGTTGTTCCCAGTTCGATCAGCTCGCGTGAACTCTCCGCGCTGAGGGCCGTGGCAGCGGGTTTGACTTCCAGGTCCAGGCCGTACATCTTTCCCGCGCCCTCCAGTATCTCCATCGTTTTTTCCACCATGTACGCATTTATCTCGTTGGTGACGCCTCGCGTTTCCATCCGGAAACAGGCCTTGTCGGGGATTATATTCCAGGTTGTGCCGGCCTGCATGGTTCCGACATTGACGCGGGAAGCGCCCATGCCGTGGCGCGCAATGGCATATAGGTTGGTTACGGCTGCGCACGCACCCAGAAGGGCATTTTTCCCTTCATTGGGACGCAGGGCCGCATGTGTCGATCGACCTCGGTAGGTGACCTCGAAACGGGACAGGGCCATGAAACTTCGAACGTCCATCGCAATCTGACCGACTTCCTTCATGTTAATGCCGATATGCGCACCGAGGAGGAAATCGAGATCGTCCACGACACCTTTATCCACCATTGCTACGGCGCCGCCGAGGTTTTCTTCGTTCGGCTGGAAAATGAACTTGACCGTTCCCCGGAGGGTCCCGCGGTTTTCGGCAAAGTGCCGGGCCAGGAGCAGCCCTATTGCGATGTGGACGTCATGCCCGCACATGTGCGCGTATCCGTGGTTCTGCGAGATGAAACCTTCGGCTGCCGGGCGATGAGACGGATCGCCTGATTCCACGACTTCGAGCCCATCGATATCGAACCGAAAACCAACGGTCGGTCCCGGATGTGCTCCTTTCAGGGTGCCGACTGCACCCGTAAAACCTCCCCGGGCGGGGAAGAGGAACTCCTCTTTCACTCCGGCTGCAAGTGCCCGGTCGTACTCGGCCTGTAATACTTCCTGACCCGGCACGAGCACGCGCTTTTCCGCCGTGATGATCTCCCGGCCGAGCTGCAGTTCATAGCCCCAGTCGGCAAGCTTTTCCGCTGCAAAGCCGGTGGCGAAGAATTCCAGCCAGGCCGGTTGAGGGTTTCGGTGCAATTCGCGCCGCCACTGTACGGCATCCTGGTAGTGGGCGGCGATGGTTTCTTCCGGTTTATGCTCTGGACACTGGCACATGGGTTTCCCTCTCTTCCATCAATTCATCGAAGGGGCTCTTCCGCGCGGGCGTAAGCAGGCTGACCACCGTGGTTACAATAAAATTAAGACAAAGGGCAAAGAATCCGGCGTTCAACCCCAGGAACGGGTCCATCTTGTTGAGCATCAGGAAAGCCACCGCGGCAACACCGGTGATCATTCCGACAAAAACACCGGCCGTGGTTACGCGCTTCCAGTAGAGACCGTAGACGACCCCGGGGAAGAACTGCGTGACGCCGGCATAGCCCAGGAGAAGCAGGTTCACGAGCGTCGTGGAACTGTACATGGCGAAATAAAGTGTGACCGCGCTGATGACGACGACGAGAATCTTGGCCATCCGTGCGACCTGGTCGTCGGTCATGTGTGGCGCGAAAACGGGGCGGAAGAAGTTCTTGGCGAACAGGGTGGCAGCGGTCAGCGTCAGAATGGCGGCCGGCACCATTGCGGTGATCGCTCCGGCCCCGCCGATGACTCCCAGAAACCACGCGGGATAGGCCTTGCGCACGATTGTCAGGAGGGACATATCCCCGCTGCTGAGTCCGGGAATCACGAGGATCGCGGCGAAGCCCACGAAGAAGATCAGGGGCAGGGATATGGTGTAGAGGGGCATTACAACCGCATTGCGCCGAAGGGTGTTGGCGTTTTTCGCGGTGAAGGTGGCTCCGAACAGCTGCGGCCACATGTAAAAACCGAAAGAAGTCAGCAGGACGGTCGAGATGTACCACGCATGGCCCATGTTCTTAGTGGCGCCAGGCATGACGAGGTGGCCGGGGTTGGCGTTCGCCAGGGCTTTGAACATCGGACCGATTCCGCCGAAATACATGTAGGGAATGCCGATTCCGATAAATACGGCGGCAAAAAGCATCAGGAAGTCCTTGAGGATGCTCACCCAGGCAACGGCCCTGACCCCCGAGACAAAGACAAAAGCCGCAACCAGGGCGATGCCGATGACCATGGCGGTGCCTCTCCCGATGCCCTCGAAGCTTGCCACTTCCACGATTAGCCCGAGGCCGGTCACCTGGAGCTGCAGGTATGGAATCAGGAATACGACCCCGATCAGGGCTACGAATGCGGCCATGAACATGCTGCCGTAACGTTTGTGGAAAAAGTCCGGCTCGGTCTGCATCCCATATTTCCGGCCGACTTCCCAGATGTTTGGAAGCATGTAGAAGGAGACCACGTACGCGAGAATCAGGTAGGCGATAATGTAGAGCGTCGGGCCTCCCCGGGAATATGCCCATCCGCTTGCGCCGAGAAATGCGAAGGTTGTATAGATTTCACCAGCCATCAGCAGCCAGACGAGTATCAGGCCGAAACCCCGGCCCGCCACGGTCCATTGCTCCAGGTCCATCTTGTAGCGGCTGCCGGCGTAAAATCCTGCGACCGAACCCACCAGCACGATGCCGAAAATTACCGACAGGGCGATTACACTCGGGCTCATACTCTTCCCTCCTTTGCTCCGCCGGGGGGCTCCGAGTTCTGCCCGGTCTCCAGGCGATAGGCTGCCCACATGCATAGAGGCGTGAGCACGATCCACGAGATCAGCCAGAAAAGGTTGAACGGAAGGCCCAGAACCACTGGGTCGATGCGATCCCAAAGCGATACGGAAAAGCATACCGCCGTGAACGGAACCAGCCCGATGAGAATTGCCCCCAGACGAGGTTTCTTCATGCCGATACCTCCTGTTCGGATTGTGGTGAAGGTAGGATTTCATGCCGGCCCGGTTATTCCCGGATCCCAAAAACTCGGAGGAACCATTTTCACTCGCTCCCCGGTCCTTTGAAATGCGAGGCAGCATAGTGCTGCCAAAAATCCGCCTCATTCAGCCCGATGATGGAGATGCAAGCTCAGAAGGAACGAAACGCGATAGCAACAGGAATCAGAGCCGTTACACGATGAATGGAGTTGTAGCTGGTGCCAAAGCAAAAGAAAGAATTGAACTGAAATTGATCGGTCGAACGCTTCAGCGTCCAATCCGTGTGGATGGATGTTCTCTCGTTACGGAGCACGTCGGGAAACGATGAGGATCGATCCCTGTTAATGCCCAATGCTTTTGTAAACCGATACTCGATATGCGTCAACAAAGGATTTGACGGGCTGACACAGCGATTACCGTTTTCCCAGAGCCTTTCGGATGGTTTCCGCGAGTTCGTGCCTGTTCACCGGTTTCATGAGGAAGTGAAGGATTCCGGCCTGTTTTGCCTTTTCCTGAATGGAGCCTTCAGCAAATCCCGTGACCAGGATGATCGGAATTCCTGGTTTGAGGCGCATAACTTCCTTTGCGAAATCGACTCCCGTCATCTTCGGCATGGAGTAGTCTGTGATCACCAGATCGATTTTTTCGGCTTCCCGGGCGAAAAACTCCAGGGCTTCCGCGCAGCCCTTTATGCCCACTACCTCATAGCCGATCATCGTGAGCATTCTCGTGCCCACGTCCACCAGCATTTCTTCGTCATCCAGGAAGAGAATCGTTTCCCTGTCCGATTTAAGAGGGGCGGGGTGCCGATTCTCAACGGCGGTTCTATCCGGGTTCACCGGAGTACCGCATCGACCGCTTCGCTCCGGCGAGTCCTCTCCGCTTGTTTGACTGATTTCCCGGCTCATTTGAGTCTTTCTCCTGAATGGCTGGAAAAAATAAATGATCCTATCGGCATCTTACTTCAGTTCGATAACGATTGCTATCAGAATCGGAATGCCTATTTTGTTTCATTCGTCCGAACCGGCGCACAGGAATTGGCCAAATACCCGTTTCACCGTTGGCGATTTGACCAGGCTGGGAGCCCAATTCGACCGATTTTGGACGTCTATTCTCTCTAATAAATTGGAATAACTACTAATAACTAAAATGATGCAAAATGGCCCGCTTGATGCATGCGACTCAAAAACGTCAATGCGGCTGATCTCCTGCCAAAGCGGGCTGGAGAGAAACGGCATCGAACAACATGGAAAATTCAACGGAAGGGGAAAGCAATGGCTCAAACAGAGGGATCTACGGAGCGAGGGATCGAAGGCAAGTATCTCACTTTCTCGTTGGGTGGGGAGGAGTACGGAATAGAAATCTCCAGAATAAGGGAAATCATTGGGATAATGCCCGTCACGCATGTTCCGCAGACCCCCGGATTCGTCAGGGGAGTGATCAATCTTCGCGGAAAGGTTATCCCGGTGATAGACCTGCGACTCCGGTTCGACATGAAGGAGCAGGCTTATACCGAGCGGACATGCATCATCGTAGCCGAGTTGCGAACGGAGGCCGGGCGGGTCAGCATGGGACTCGTTGTCGATTCCGTTTCGGAGGTGCTCAATATAAAGGCCGATGAGATCGAGGAAGCCCCATCTTTTGGGACGAAGCTCCACACCGATTACATTCTCGGAATGGCCAAGTTGGAGGGCGGCGTGAAAATCCTGATCGATATAGACATGGTCCTTACCGCCGAGGGGCTGCTCGGTAAGGCCGTTTAGTCGAAAAACGGGAGTACCGGACTGACGCCCCGCAATTTCCGGGCACACCCGGGAAGGCTGCAAATTCCCGGCGTTACCGGCAACCGTTGGAGAGCGTGAGAATGTAACAGCGAGGAAGAGCCCGAAAAAAGCAGGGAGCCCTCACGATTTGCCCGGAGCTTCCTTCCGGACGAGGACGACATGGAGGAGTCTTTACGTGAATCCGTTCCCGCCGAGTCTCGGCAGGAACGTCCGGCGGTGGTCGATCGAAATCCCACCTGCCGCATCTTCGAGCAACAGCGAATATTTTTTTGAACGGGGAATGGAATGAAACTCAGTCTCAGGAACAGATTTCTTGTACCGACGATGGTATTGACCTTATTGGGCATGGGGGCACTGGCCCTGCTCTGCGGATTGGTGACCAGGCAGGCCCTGACCGAGAACCTCGATGCTCAACTGAAACAGGCGCGGGACCTTACCGAACACAGAATTACCACCTACATCAAGGATCGCAAAGCAGAGTTGACGGCCTGGAGCAAGAACTCGTCGCTCCATGCTGTTCTTATTGATGACGCGGAAGAAGGCGTGAATGCCGCTTCATTTTATCTGTCGGAACTTCAAAAGCAGTCGGCATATTTCGAGATGTTGAACCTGGAAAACACCGGAGGCGACATAATTGCTTCATCAGTCCGGAGTGCTGTCGGAAAGATCAATGTAAAGGATCGCGACTATTTTAATGAATCGATGAAAGGCAACGCCTTTGTCTCCGGGGCCAATATCAGCAGGACGAACGGGAACCTGGTAATAATGGTGTCCGTGCCCGTTAAGGAAGGGGAGAAAATAATCGGGGTGATGCACGGCAACCTGAACCTCGGCGCATTCAATGAGGCTTTCATGGATCCAGTCAAAGTGGGTAAAGCGGGCTTCACGTTTACGTTCCAGCGGGACGGGGCCGCAATCAACCATCCGGACAAATCCTCCATTCTGAAAATCAATGCAAAAGACCAGGATTTCACCAGGGAAATGATGGCCAGGGGGGAGGGCCTGATTCGTTACGAATATCAGGGCAGACTGCGGCTTGCCGCATTCAAGACCAATCCCGAAACAGGTTGGGTATTTGCCATTGGAGCCGATCAGGACGAAATGTTCGAACCGATTCAGCGCCTTTTCTACATAAACGCGGGCGGCGTGGCCGGAGTAACTCTCCTCATGGGTGTTTTAATTATCCTGATAGCAAATTCGACAATCAGGCCGATCAGGGAGATAGCCAAGTCGCTGGGAAAGGGTGCCGAACAGGTTGCCGCCGCCTCGGAGCAGATCGCCGAACTCAGCAGTCATCTGGCCGAGGGCGCCTCGCAGCAGGCCGCTTCCATCGAAGAGACCTCTTCCTCGCTCGAGGAAATGTCTTCCATGACAAAACAGACGACCGACCACGCGGACCAGGCAAACAAGCTCATGGCTGAAACTGCAGGGGTGGTCGAAAAGGCAAATCAGTCGATGAACAGCCTCACCTCAGCCATGGTGGAGATTTCCGCGGCAAGCGAAGAGACTTCCAAGATCATCAAGACCATCGACGAGATCGCATTCCAGACCAACCTGCTGGCACTCAATGCGGCGGTCGAAGCGGCGCGGGCCGGAGAAGCGGGAGCCGGATTCGCGGTTGTCGCCGATGAGGTCAGAAACCTGGCAATGAGAGCGGCCGATGCGGCAAAGAACACTGCCGCCCTGATAGAAGGCACGGTGAGCAAGATCAGGGACGGTTCGGAAATGGTCGAGAAGACGAGTTCCGAATTCTCGCAGGTTGCCGTAAGTTCCGGAAAAATGAGAGACCTTGTCGCGGAGATTTCAGCCGCTTCAACCGAGCAGTCCCAAGGGATTAGCCAGATCGGCAGAGCTGTAGGCGAGATGGACAAGGTCGTTCAGCAGAACGCCGCCCAGGCGGAGGAGTCGGCCGGGGCATCCGAGGAAATGAAAGTCCGGGCAGACGAAATGAAATTATTCGTAGATGAGCTTGCTTCCATCATCGGAACCGGTGCGGCGGCAGAATCGGAACGGAAAGAAGGGAAAACTTACAGGGGTAGAACGGAGGGGAAGATTCCCGATCTACGAATCAATTCCGAAAAGAGGGGCACGGGCAACGTGCGGCGCCTGCCCGGGAGAAATGCCGCAATTCAGTCGGAAAATAATACCATGGATTTTTGAACGGACGATCTTCTGACCGGGCCATCTCGATTGCCTGTCTATGAACTGTATCGGGCGGAAACTGTGCAGGCGGCCCGGGCAGTGTTTTTTTGCTGCCCGGATCCGAAGGAAGAAAGGGTGGACTGGTTCTCTGCAAAAAAGGTGGTATTCAACCTGAGGGAAAAAGTTATTCCGGTAATGGATCTTCGACTTAGGTTCGGGATGGAAACGACCGATTATACGGAACGGACCTGCATTATTGTCTCGAGGTGAAAAATTCGACAAGAGACGAGTCTCTTTGTTTGAACCCGGGAAATAAAAATGCCCTGAACCGGAGCTGTGCGAAGCTTTCTCGAAAACTGGGCCAATTACCGGAACTTAGGGTTGACGGTGGAATTCTTATCAAATATTTTAACCCTTTACCGATTCCGAATCCTGGACTCGGTCCTTCGAAGAGACCACGGGATTCCGTCTTGCCGAACTCGACCTGCTGAATTGGAGAAATCAAAGATGAAAAAGAAGGCCATGGGGAAATTCTTCTATGCACTTGCATGCATGCTTCTTCTCTTCCAGAGTCAGGCGGCATTTGGGGCCCAGCCCCCTGATGATCTTCCGGCTGCAACGTTTACCATTCCCGCACCGGAGAATGCGCAGGCACAGAAATACCTCGGCCTGAAATCGATGGATCCGTTTACCGTCTCCAACACCAGCGCCAAGCTCGTAATCATCGAATTCTTCAGTGCCCTCTGTCCGCAGTGTCATATCAACGCGCCGATCGTGAACAGGCTCTACAAAACGGTGCTCGATGATCCGAGCCTGGCCGATGTAAAGGTGATCGGGATAGCCGTAGGCAGCGAAAAAGCCCAGGTGGAAGCCTATAAGAAGAACTTCAAAGTGCCGTTCCCGATCTTCCTGGACGACAAGTTCGCAATCTCGGCCGCGATGGATGGGGTGGAGACCCCCACCACCATGATCATTTCGGCCAAAGATGGTAAGGTGCTTGCGAGCCATCACGGAGTCATCAAGGATTTCGACGGCTTCCTGAAGGAACTGAAAACCTTGCACAAAAAATAGCAGATGACGATGGCCGCAAATAAAGCAAACGAAGAAGTCCTCAAAAGGTGCGCGGTTTTTCGGGACCTGCCGGCAGAGAAGGTGGCAGAGTTGGCCGGGGTGGTCGAAAACAGGACGGTGCCGCCGAACGGTATTGTCTTCCGTGAAGGAGACGAGGCCGACGGCTTCTATGTCGTTGCCTCGGGTAAGGTCCGAATCTACGCCAGCCACGGCGGTTCGGTCGAGCGGGAGTTGTCCGTACTGGGCCCGGGCGACAGTTTCGGAGAAGTGGCCCTCCTCACCGGCGAAACCCGTACCGCAACCGTTGAAGCGATGAGCGATCTCGAACTGGTCGTCCTCCGCAAAAAGCATTTTGACGGTATGCTGCGGGATTTTCCCGACATTTCCAGGATGTTCATGAAGGAAATGCGGAGCTGGCTGGTGAAGGACCAGGCCCTGATAGAGGAAGAAGCCGGGGTGGCATTGAGGGCTTCGCGGACCTCCTGGATCGACTTTGTCCTTATCATCGGAATAAGCATACTCCTGGCGGTTTCATTCAACCATTCGAATCCCAACGGGATTCCACTGTTTCCCGATCCGCCGGATACCGCATCGTTTCCTCACATCAGCGCTTCCGCAGCTTACGAGAACCTCAAGCAGGGCAAAACGATCATTATCGATTCCATGCCCGCCAACTTCTTTCAAAAACGGCATATCAAGGGAGCCGTCAACATGCCGATGGCCCTCTTCGATATCGTGTTCCTTATGAACTTTTCCGAAGACGACAAAGAGAAGGAAATCCTGGTGTACGGCAACACGATAAGCAGGCCGTACGATCTGGAAATTGCCGGAAAACTCCAGCTGCGCGGATACACGAACATCCGGATAATCGACGGAGGCCTCTCCGCCTGGGAGGCGCAGGGCTACCCGGTTGAAGACAAGGCTGCCAAATGATCGGATCTTTTGCAAAACGGATAATCACGAGCCAATACCTGGCGCTTCTGCTCAGGATCTATATCGGCTACTTCTTCGTCTACGCCAGCGTGAGCAAGATACCGTATCCTGCCCAGTTTGCGGAAGCTATTGCAAATTACCGGCTCCTGCCGTATATGGTCCTCAACCTTGGCGCGGTGATACTGCCCTGGATCGAGTTCGTCGCCGGTCTGTTCCTTATCATCGGGTTCAAGTCGCGGGCTTCGGTGGTCATTATCGGGCTCCTGCTGATCATGTTCGATGTCATGATCCTGATAAACATGTACTGGGGAGCACCGATCACCTGCGGCTGCTACGATACGGTAGGGGAACCGATCGGCTGGAAAAAGATCAGTGAAAATGCGCTGATGTTGGTCTTCACCGTCCAGATTTACCTCTATGACGGGTTGAACCTCTTCAGCAAGTGGGGAATCGTATCCGGTGCGAAAAAACGAACAGCATCCGCAATTGCAGGATAGGTCCATATCGATGCGCGGAAGATCCTGGTCCGACAGTCGAATCTGGTTGGTTTCTCTATTCTCTCTGCTTCTTGTTTGCGTGATCTCGTGCGGAAACAGAGAACAGCCAATCGGTACATACGTTGCCGATGAGAAGGAATCCCCGAAACAGACCGATACCAGCCTCGAATTGAAGGAAAACGGGATGGGGACCTGGAAGGTCGGTGACGACGAGGTTTCCTTTACGTGGTATGTCAAAGGCGATGAACTGCGAGTTCACACCAAAGGCGGCGGCGTAATCGTGGGGAAACTCGAAAAAGACGCCATCCGCGTGACCCTGCCGGGCTCAAAGACCGTGGCATTTACGAAGATGAAATAGATTTGTCCGGTCTTGTGCGGCCGGGCAACCGTGAAACGATTTTCTTCCGAAAAGCGAAAGCCCCCTTGTTTGAAGGGGGCTTTCGCTTTTTGTGGGTTCCCGGTTCGATTCTCAAGTCTGATCCCAGGTTCCGTCCCGGTCGCCTATATCCAAGCCTGCACAAATGTGAACGGCGAGCCGTGTAGGGTGGGCACACTGCCTTATCGTGCCCACCATCCGTCTACTTGGGTCCGGCATGGTGGGAAAAGACGCTCATCGAGATTGCCGGACGGTGGGCACCCGAAATGAAGGGTGCCCACCCTACGCCCTGCCGTTCTCCTCTTAGGTGGCTTCACTGCGGACCGCCGATAATGGGCAGTTTAACCCGCGCTGCTGCCGCTCGGCTGTACCCCGCACACCCTTACCTGGTTGTCAACGTTGAGTGCGAGGTCTTCGTGAAACTCACCCGCCCCGGTCTTCAGAGTGAGTTGGATACCCTGGTCTCCTCCGGTCATCGGCGAAACGGAGCTTGCCTCCTCCGGCCCGGTGCCCTGCTTCAGATTCGATTCCGGCCATATCACGTGCAATATGATCTGGTTGGGCCGGACCGTCTCTTCCTGCAGCGGCTGTCTGCCGCTTGTCGTAAACTTCCCTTCCTGTGAGCCGTTGTTCAGGTAGTAGGACTCATCCCAGGCGATGGTAATGGGCTGCTTGCTCCTGTTTCGGAACACGAACTGGAAGGCCACCCAATCTTTTCCCTGCTCGGTTTGAACCGGCCTGAGGTAGGCTTCGTAATCCCGGGTACTGATTTTCTGTGTCGGGCAGGTCGCGCTTCTCACTTTGCCGCCGGCGGGGTTGTCGGCCAGGGCGTTTCCCCGGTACGGCGTGAAAATGAAAGAAAAAAACAATAAAGCCAATAGTGACTTGCTCATTTGAACCTCCTTTTGATTTCTCCTGATAAAAATGTAAGTAAAGGGGGAGCCCGTTCAACCGACGCGGAGGTTGCCCGAGGACATCCGCCGGCGCCTGCGCGACCCCGGGCGGGCATTCTCGCGATGTCCATATTATCGGGCTGATGTCGCGAACGTTTTTGCCATTTCCGAAAAAGATCCTCTATTCCTGCCTTCCCATTTCGGGCGCAATCGTGGTAGTTGCATCCATCGAAACATTACCGCCGGAATCTTTTCCCCGGCGGAACTTCGGCAAAAAGAGACCTCTGACCGCGTATAGAGCGGGAAGTGACAGGGATTGGGGAGGTCGCAAAAGGCTTTATGAGACATGTAAGCGGTGAGCCGGGTAGGGTGGGCACAGGCTTTATCGAGCCCACCGTCCGACTTTGCGGAAAGAAGGTGGGCAGATAGGGAGAGGACGTACATATTCATGATTTACGACAAACTTGAACACATCGGAAATTACTTCCCGGCCGGGAGCCCGATTTCCAGGGCTGTGCGCTTTGCCTGTGAGTTCGATACGCAGAAACCGGACGGGAGGTACGAGATCGAGGGGGATGAGATCTATGCCCAGGTGTCCTCCTACGAGACCTGTCCGGCCGAGGAGCGCCGGTTCGAGGCACACAGGAAACACATCGACGTTCAGATCCTCCTGAAGGGGGAGGAAAAGATCGAGGTCTCGCTTGTAGACGACATGGAGACTATCGAGGAGTATTCCGAGGCGAAGGACATAACCTTTCTCAAGGCGCCTCCCGTACCTGCTTCGATTGTCCTGGTCCCCGGATATTTTGCGGTCATCCGGCCGCACGAAATTCACCGCCCGAACTGTCAACTCGGTGCCAAACGGCAGGTGCGAAAAATCGTCGTGAAAGTCCTCGCCGAGTGAGCAAATGGAATGCGATACCGAAGAAGGTGGTTTGTTTCGGGAAATAATTATGAGGCTTTTGCCGGCAGGTGATTCCACTTGCCGGCTGACCGCGCGCGAGCGTCGATCACAAACCGGCCGGCACCGATGATTTCCTCCGCAAAAAGATATCGAGCGTGACTCAACTAAGGTGAGATGCTCAGCTCTTACGGCTCGTCTTCGAAGTGAATGCGGAAATGAGTTGTTTGATTTCTTCGCTACGGCATTTTGGGCAGGTCACTCTGGTTTTGTCGCGCTCGGAAAGGCTCATGATGAGCATGAACTCTTCCTTGCAGGCTTCGCACTTATACTCGTAAGTAGGCATGCTCGATCTCCTGTCCATGAGGTCTCACGTGGTTTTTGCCAGGCCTTATCGAAGGGAAAGAGAGTTGCTTACCGTTAGTTCTGGCAACCACATTAGGAACGTGCCTATCCAAAGTCAATGACGCTTCCAATTCGCGCCTGCAGCCGTCCGTCCCTTCAGTGCCGTTTATCGTGGCGCATCTCCAGGAATCCGGCCGCAAACGGCAGGCACAGCACCAATACCCCCAGTGCGGCAACGCCTATCCAACCCTCATGGATGTAGGCCCATCCGCTCGCAGTAATGCCCGCGAAGCCTCCGAGATAGTAAAAGAGCACGTACAGCGAATTTGCCTTGCCACGGCTGGACGTGAGCTTCCTGTTGAGCGCCCCCGCCGCGGATGCATGCACGGTGAAAAAACCGGCGCAGACAAGAGTCAGGCTGACGGCAATCGCGACTATGGATTTGAGCAGAGTCAGTGCGATGGCCGATGCAAATATAACTGAACCCAACGCCATGGCCGCCCCATTTCCCAGCCGGTTGCTGAGGCTCCCCGCAATCGGACCCGTTACAATTCCCACGATATAGGAGAGATAAAGCATCGTGATGAGGTGGGTAGGCGCATTGAACGGAGGTCCCGAAAGATAGAAGGGCAGGTAATTGAAAATGGAGGAGAAAACGAAATAGGCACCGAACGATACGGAAAAGATGCGCAGAAGTTCCGGCCTGGAGAGCAGTTTCCCAAAGCCCTGGGTTTCCCCCAAACCCTTTTGGTGTCGTGTCCCTTCGTGCAGCCACTTTGCGGCAACGCAGGTTGCGGCAAAAAGAAAAATCGAAGCGGAAACGAATGCGTATCGCCAATGAAGAGGCGGATGAATCCAGCCGCCGAGCAGTCTGCCGCTCAAGCCGCCCGCAACAGTGGCCGAGATGTAGGAGCCCATCACTACGTTCAGGCGTTCTATCGGCAGGGACCGAGCCAGAAAGGCCGCAATGCAGGTCGTCAGGGCCGGGATGAACAGTCCCTGGACAAACCTTGCAGCAACGAGCGTGGATAAGCTGCCGGTAATCGCACAGAATGCGCTGCAGGCGGAGATTACGAGTCCGCCGGTAAGGATGATCGGCTTTATGCGGAAACGGTCTGCGAGTATGCCGAAAGGCAGATTGGCCAGGGCGATGCCGAGAATAACCGCGGAAATCGAATGTGAGGCCTGTGCTTCATCGACGCCGAATTCCGCCTGGAGCACCGGAAGGACCGGCTGAGTTATATAGACGGTGGTAAAAGCCGCCCAGACAACAAAAAAGACGACGGCCTGCAGTCCGATTATTTCTCTTCTTGTCATCATATGCTACCTGAATTGTTCGTAAAATCTCCAACTGGACAACTCTGGGGCGGGCACGGGTTTATCGTGCCCACCGGTTTTGAGATTCGCCGAAATTGGTGCAAGAGTGGAGACCGCAATAGAGTTACCCTGAGCCGGCACGGCGCGTCCCGGATACTATCCGGCCTGCCGGGGCGGGGTTCCCAAGGCGGACCTCGGGAACCAGCGCGTATTCCCTTAAAGCAACAACATTGACGATAACCCCACCGTGCTGCGCTCCCCCTACGTCGCTCAATGTTCTCATCATGGAACAAAAATGCCGGCACGAGGGCCGGCGCTATTGCTCGTTGAATGAGGCCCGGAAGGGCCCCGACGTTTCCCGGACGCTAATTCATTTATCGTATTGTGACTATCGGCTGTTTCGGGTTGATTTCCCCCCGGCCGTAGGCGTCCGTGTAATCCCTGAAAAGCTTCATGATCCTGTGTGTGCGCTCGCCGATGCGGCCGTTTCCGATCCGGAGGTCGTTTACCTTTACTATCGGAACTATTTCCTTGTTCGATGCGGTGATGAAGACTTCATCCATCGCATTCAATTCGGACCTGTCGATGTCCCGGACCTCGATTTCGCAGAAGTCTTTCGCAAGCTCCATGACGACGCCGCGGGTTATTCCGGGCAAAATGCCGTCACCGGCCGTGACCAGCCTGTTCTTGATAATGCCGAAGAAATTGGTCGTGGTTCCTTCCAGGATGCGATTGTGCCGGTCCACATAGACGGACTCCATGGCGCCTTGCTGCTTTGCCTGCCTTACTGCGTGTATTGCGCAAAGGTAGGAGGTGCTCTTCGATGTCGGTATGAATCTTTCGATATCGACCGTGATGATCTTTGCCCCCTGCGTGTACCACCATTCGGGCAGTATGGCCTTGGGAGTGACCATCACCATGAGCACGCCTCGTCCTTCGGGGTTGAGACCATCGGAGCTTTCTCCGCCTGTAGCCACGATGCGGATGGCGCATTCCTCGTGGTGCGGGTTCCGTTTAACCGTATCTTCGACTATTTGGCAGATTTCCGCGTTGGAGTGCTGCAGTTCGAGTCCGATGTCTTTCGCAGAGTTTTCGAACCTCCGGACGTGGTCCTCCAGGAAGAAGGGCCGCCTGTTGTAAGTGATCAGAAAATCAAATACCCCGAAACCACGTAATACGGCGATGTCCTTTGCGCTGATGAACGCGTTGTCATCGTCTACGAATTTGCCGTCAATGTAGTAAGTATCCATGCTGATAAACATCCATACAGAGTTTTTTGATTGGGCGACATCCGGCCCGTCCCGTAAACCCGATTTTCGATTATCGATGGAAGTTGATTTCCATCCCGCTATGATCATACCACTTTGCGCTCAAAGTTTGGTTCAACAAATTAAAAATGAGCGGGGGAAAATTCCCCCGCCCATCTTATTTGGACCTGATGTGCCTTTGAGCGAAAACCGTATCAGGCAGCCGGCGCGGGGGTCGAGCCCATCAGTTTGCGCATTTTTTTGCGGCGCGACTGAATGTAACAGATCACCGCTATTATCCCGGCTCCGACAAGCGAGGAAGGAACGCCGGGGATAAAGAAGAGCAGCGCTCCGAAAAGTGCTCCGAACTTCTCCGGTATGGTGCACCTGTCCACAAGGTATCCACGCCACGCCCCACCCATTGCTGTAACACCTGCGAAGGTGAAGACGACGACCTCGATCCAGCTCCACCAGGGAAAGGAAGCATCCGGCGTCAGCAGCCAGGGCATCAGGAGCATGATCGGGCTGTAGATCCAGACGAAGGGCACGACGAACTTGGCCGAGGAGAGACTGGTCGCGATCACGCCGGTCTTAAATGGTTCGCTCCCGGCGAGTCCGGCCCCCGCAAAGGCTGCCAGGGCCACCGGTGGCGTCACGTCAGCCAGGATCGCGTAGAAGAAGACGAACATGTGCGAAAGAAGCGGATGGACCCCGTATTTGAGCAGGGCCGGAGCTGCGATAACAGCGGCAACGATGTACTGTGCCGTGGTCGGAAGCCCCATCCCGAGTATGAAACACGCGAACGCGGTGAAGATCAGGATGAAAAAGAGGATGGTCCCGTCCACCGGCAGCAGGTGAAAGACATCGAGATTTGCCACGATTCCGGCAGTGAACTGGGCCATCTGGATCGTCAGGCTGCCGAACTTGAGCCCCAGGCCGGTAAGCATCGTCATGCCGATTATGATGCCGACCGAAGCGACCGCTGCGCCGATGGAAAGCGCATTCAGGGTACCTTTTTCGAGGGCGTCGAGGATCATCGGCACCCGCATCTTGCTTTCCTTGTAGGTACAGCCGATGGCTACTATCGCCAGATTGGCGTAGAAGGCCATGAGGAAAGGCCTGATTCCGAGCGCTCCCAGTCCCACCAGGATTGCAAGCGGGATCAAACCGAGCATCCAGTCCTTCTGCGGCGAGTGCTTGTAGCTGACCGCCAGGCCGGCAACAAGGAGTGCAAACCAGACTGCGGAGAAATACCAGTCGCCGGCAAACGGCGTGAAATTCACGCAAATGCAGGGCAGACTGAGGAATATTGTCACCAGGAAGATCCGGGTTTTCGAATGCATCTGCCCGAGGCTGGTGGAGAGTATGATCGCCCAGAAGGCGGCCATGAATGGGGTATATCCTGAGATCAACAGGAACATGATCACCAGCAGAGGAAGAACGAGAATGCCCCGCTCGCGCAAAATATCCTTTACCTTGGGCAGCATCTCTTTGGGCAGACCGGACATGCCATTCTTGACTGCTTCAAAATGCACCATCGTGGCGACTGCGTAAAAATGGAGTATGGCGGGAACAGCCGCTGCCAGGCAGATTTTCAGATAGGGAATACCAAGCCATTCAGCCATGATGAATGCCGCAGCGCCCATGACCGGAGGCATGATCTGGCCTCCCGTGGAGGCCGAAGCTTCGACCGCGCCGGCAAATTCCGGCCGGTATCCGATTTTCTTCATCATCGGGATCGTAAAGGACCCGATCGTTACGCAATTGGCCACCGAACTGCCGCTGATCATTCCGAAGAAACCGCTGGCGATGATCGATACTTTCGCGGGGCCGCCCGGGGAACCGCCAGCCACTGCCATGGCCAGATCGATGAAGAACTTGCCGAGGCCCGTGTGGGCGATGAAGAGTCCAAAAAGGACGAAATGGAAGACGAAGGTTGCGCACACACCCAGCGGAATTCCGTAGATGCCTTCCGTTCCGGCGTACATGTGTTCGATAACGCGTCCAACGGTATAGCCGCGATGAGCCAGGAACTCCAGTACCGGAATATCGACCAGGTAGGGACCGACATAGCAGTAGATGAGCGAGACGAAGGCTATCATGGTGAGGGGAACGCCCGCGCTGCGACGGGTCCCTTCGAGGACCAGCGCTATTGCGAAGACTCCAACCAGGTAGTCGGGTTCGTTGGCCATACCGCCACGCAGGATGAACTGATCGAAGTCAACGATGATGTAGGACGAAACCGCGAATGCAATGAGCGCCATGACGATATCGAAGTAGGGGATCAGGAGTCTGTCCAGCTTAAAGTTGGACGGTCCCCGCAGGCACCACCTGAGGGAGTTGACCCCCTGCCAGACAAAAACCAGTGTGACCGTGCCGAATGTTGCAGCGCCCCAGATGATCAGGGGCCATCCGGAGGTTTTCATCACGCGTCCCAGTTCGGGAATGACCTGCCCCAGCAGGTACCCGACCATGGCGAGTCCAAGCAGACAGATTCCAAGATCGATCGGGGGCATGATTTTCGACGGAAGATAGACTCTCTCTTTGAAGTAGAAGAGGCAGGACGCGAGGATGATGCTTGTCAGGAAGTATTGCAGACCCGAAAACTCGAGTACGTTTCCGATCATCATCGAAAACAGGCTGCCGCCCAGGATGCCGTATAAAATGCTGTGGACGATCGACTTCCGCCTCGGCGGTTCCCTCCTTCGTATGCTGTAACAGACGAATATGAGGCAGAGTACGAACGTAAGGTGGAATGCTCGATGCTCGTATTCCTGCAGGACCCCAAAGCCTGCCGTATAGATGTGGAACAGTGAGAGAATCGTGCAAAGGGCAATTGCCACCTTTTCGGCCAGGGCACTGAGGGGCCGGAACCGCGATTCCGGTTCCAACTCGGCGATGAGTTCTTCCTGACGCTTGGCATCCATTACTTCGTCTTCGTTGAGGATCTCTTTTTTCTCCATGATCATTCCCCGTAAAGATTCATAGCCTGAAAAACGCAGAGAAGCGGACTCGTGTTTCTAATGCGCATATCTACAACGCAGTCGCCGAGCTTCTGCGCCAAATTAAGCGTCAGGGTGTTATTGAATGTTAAAGTATTGTCGTAGGCCCGCTCGATTCTAAGCTGCAGGTACGGGATCGACCGGTGCATGCCGGAGATGCTGCCGTAACCGTCGGGCAACAGAGTGTACTTCTCGTTGCCTACTGCATGGGAAGGCAACCCGTAATCCGAATCCGGAAAAACGGTCTTGCTTTGAACTATTTCGTAATGATCACCGACAACATAGAAGTCCCATACCGGTTTATGCTTTACCGAATGAGTATAGCAAAGCGTAAACGTATCACCGGGGGAGACCGGATGAATGAAAATCTGATGCCCCGATCGTGCATCGCGCAAGGCCAGAACATGAAACGGCCACCCCAATGAAAGCAGCAAAAGGAGCCCGATTCCTGCAGCTATCCAGACCCTGGGCATTGTATGGAATCCGCCTTTTGCCGGACTGCGCCGGACGGGTGGTCCAAAGGCCGAACCCGGCGCGGTCGTGTTTATGCTGTCGTTTTTTCGTATACCCATTCTCGGATAAAACCAAAGTAAAGGGATATAATGGAAAAAATCTACTCCTTCATAAGACCTTCCTTGTAGAACTTCTCCGCGCCCGGGTGCAGCGGAATCGTTACCAAAGCAGTTCTCCAAAGAGCCTCTCATTACGTACACCGAGTCTATACAAGCGCGTAGATCTCTTCCAAAGTCCGGGCGACCCTGACTCCTGCGCCGGACAGGAATTCGTATTTCGAAGCCGCCGTTCCGAACCCCCCGGATACAATCGCTCCGGCATGTCCCATTCGCTTTTCCGCGGGGGCGTTTGCGCCGGCAATGAACGCTATAACCGGCTTCGGATAGCTGGTTTCCTTTATGTACCTGGCAGCGGTTTCCTCGCCCGCGCCGCCGATCTCCCCGATCATGACGACCTTCTCGGTCATATCGTCCTCGCGGAAGAGTTTGAGCACATCGATAAAATCCAGTCCTTTCACGGCGTCGCCTCCGATGCACACACAGGTCGACTGGCCCCGGTTTCTGTAGCCCAGGTTCGAGGAGACCTCGTGCGTCAGGGTGCCGCTGCGGGAAATGATTCCGATATTTCCTTCCTTGTAGAGGAACCCGGGCATAATGCCGACCTTCGTACGCCCGGGGCTGATCACGCCGATCGTATTGGGTCCCACCACACGCACGCCCTGTTCGGCTGCACGCTTCTGAATTTTGAGCGAATCGTGGAACGGGACGAACTCCGTTATGATTACAACCAGGGGAATGGAATAGTCGATTGCCTCTATTGCGGCATCCAGGACGCCTGCGGGCGGCACCAGGATCATGCTCGCGTCCACGGGCGTATCCTTGAGCACTTCCGCGACCGTATCGTAGACCGGGACTCCCGCGACAGTCTGCCCGCCCTTGCCCGGAGTGGTCCCCGCAACCACTTTCGTTCCGTATTCGAGCGCCCTGGCTGCGTGATATGCGCCCTGTTTCCCGGTAATCCCCTGAATTATGACCTTCGTCTCTTTATCTATCAAAATGGACATGTCGTATTATCTCCGGCCTACCGCGGCCATCAGCATGGAAACCGCTTCTTCCGTGGTTCCGTATTTCACGATAGGAATACCGATTTTTTCGAGTATCTCCCAACCCTCGTCCTGGGAGTGGCCGCGCATCTTCACAACGATGGGTATCCGGGGTGAATCGGCGTGAACCACATCGGCGATCCCGTTCGCCATGACCTCGCAGTTGTTGATGCCTCCGAATACGTTCATCAGCACGCCTTCAACGCCTGGTGTCTTCAGGACCATTCTCAGCGCCGCCGCAGTCTTTTCCCGCGATACTCCGCCGCCCAGGTCCATGAAATTCGCCGGCTTGCCCCCCGCCGCGGCCACCATATCCATGCTGGCCATGCAGAGACCGGCCCCGCCGGCTATCACGCCGATGTTCCCGCTGCCAAGGCGCACGTATGCGAGCCCCTGGCTCATCGCGTCTGCCTCGTAGGGATCGCTCTTTACCTCTTCGTCTCCCGCCCTCAGGGATGGATCGCGGCGGAAGGCCGCCGAGTCGTCCAGTTCCATCTTGGAGTCCGCGGCATAGACCCTGCCGTTCCCGTCAATTACCAGCGGGTTTATCTCGGCCGTTAGCGCGTCGTGATGAAAATAGCAGGCTACCAGTTTCCGAATGGTTTCGGCTACGGCCCGAAGGGCAGGGCCGTCGAGTCCCGCCTGCTTGCAGAGATTCAGAATATGGTGAATTTCCGGAGGATGATACGGGTCGAGCGGGAGTCTCCCCAGAGCGCCGTCCGGATCTGAGGCACTGCTTTCTATGTCCACGCCTCCGAGGCACGAAAAAAGAAGTACGGGCCCGTTTACGGCGTGATCGAAGGTGATGCCCGCGTACAATTCCCGCCGGATTTCGAGCTTCTTTTCGACAAGCAACGTGGTTATGGTTTCCTCGCCGACCTTCGCGCCCAGGAGTTCGCGCGCGATAGCTTCCGCTTCTTCAGAGTTCTGCGCGAAGCGCACGAGCCCGGATTTGCCTCTTCCGCCCCGTTGCAACTGGGCTTTGACAACCACCGGACATCCAATCCTTCCGGCAGCCGCGCCGATTTCCGACACATCCCCCACCGGCTCCCCATTGGGAACGGCAATGCCCATACGCCGGAATACATCTTTTCCTTCAAACTCGTAGAGCTTCATTTCTATATTATCCCCTGTCAGGCGGATTTCCGGGCCGCTTCGGCCAGTTCGAAGCCGCGTCTCAAAGCTGCCCGGTTCACGTCAAGCGTCTTGGGCGGCACATTGCCGTCCAGGGCCAGGAGCAGGCTGTCCAGAGCAACCGGGGCAACCGCGCCCGAAAGAGCGCCAAGCATGATGATGTTGGCGAAAAGCGCTCGTCCGAATTCCTCTTCGGCGATCCGGGTCGCGGGCACCGCCACTTTATGAAGGAATTCCGGAGAAACGCTGCCGATCAGCGTCGGATCGTAGATGACCACGGTCCGGTCCGGCGTCGCGAGGTCTTTGTACTTGTCCAGGGCCGGCTGGGACATCACCACCAGGGCGTCTATCTTCCTCGTCTTGATGTAGTCGATTTCCGAGTCGCTGATCACCACCTCGGATTTGCAGGCGCCGCCGCGAGCCTCGGGACCGTAGCTCTGAGTCTGGGCCACTTCACGGTCCTCGTAAATCCCCGCTGCCTGCGCGAGCAGCAGCGCCGCCTTTATGATCCCCTGACCGCCAAAGCCGGCAAACATTATCTCACTTCTCATTTTCAGCGACCTCCACGGTAATGGCCATGTCGGGGCAGATCATCTCGCACAGGAGGCAGTGACTGCATTTCTCGACGGAGACGGCCTGGGGCAAGAGGCTCCCTTTGGCACTGCGCTCGTGGGAAACTTCGAGCACCTTCTGCGGGCACTGATCGACGCACAGGAGGCACCCCTTGCATGCCTTCGGGTCGATATCTATCGCCTTTGTTTTCTTAAGAGTATCTTTCATGCTGTCGCAGCCCTCCTGACGCGCTCCAGGTTTTCCACGAATTCCGGACGCCCTTCGCAGCTGTGAAGAACCCCCGTTACGATTTTGCCCTCCAGTTGCTCGGGCGAGAGTTTTTCCGAGGCTTTCAAGGTAACCGAGCGGCTCTTGATCATGCGCAGGTATTCGGCCGGCTGAGTCATGGAATAGATGTACCGGCCTGCCTGGGTCGGGCATTGGGAAATAACCTGTACGAATGAGAATCCCTTGTGCTGCATTGCTGCTTCGATTCCGGCTATCAATGCCTTCGGCTGGGCGGTGGTGTAGCGGGCAATGTATGTGGCGCCCGCGCCTCTGACCAGGCCGCATACATCGAACGAAGGTTCGGGATTGCCGTAGGGGGTCGTCTGGGTCCGCGCGTCGCTCGGGGTTGTCGGGGCCACCTGGCCTCCGGTCATCCCGTAGATAGCGTTGTCCAGCATGATGACGGTCATGTCGATATTGCGCCGCGCCGCATGAATGAGATGATTTCCGCCGATTCCGACACAGTCGCCGTCACCGGAAAAGACCACCACGGAGAGCTCCGGTTTGGCCATCTTCATGCCCGTTGCAACGGCCAGGGCGCGCCCATGCAGGGTGTGAATCACGTCGGCGTTGACAAAAACCGGTACCCAGGCGGAGCAGCCGATCCCGGAAACGAGGCCCAGCCGGTCGAGGCAGTCGAGATTGTCGATTACCCTCAGGAATGCATTGAGCACTGTTCCGTGCCCGCAGCCGGGACAGAAGATAGTCGGAAGCGCACTTTTGCGCAGGTATTTTTCGCCCAGAGGATGCATGGCGTATTATCTCCTCAATTGTTTAAAGCGCCCGGCGGACGGCTTCGTATATTTCTTCCGGCGTATGCAGGTTGCCTCCCACCTTGGGCAGCGATACCACCTCGATATCGCAGTATCTTTCCAGCTCACGATTGAGCTTTCCCATGTTCATTTCCGGCACGACGATCCGGCGAATTCCGGGGAGCAACGCTTGGAAAGCCTTCACAGGGAAGGGCCACAAAATCCGGGGCTGGAAGAACCCGACCTTGAGCCCGTCGGCATTTGCTTCCCTCACCGCCGAATATGCGGACCTTGCCACCGAACCGTAAGCGGCGACAAGCACCTCCGCTGAATCCGTGAAAGCGGTCCGGACATCGACGAGGTCGTCTGCGTGGTTCGTGATCTTGTCGCACAGACGTTTTACGAGCGCTCCGCTGATCCTGGGATCGGCCCCCCTGCGGTTTCCGGCTTCGTCGTGAAGCTGGCCGTCCACCAAAAGCCTGTAGCCCTGGCCGAAGGCGGGCATCCCGTCGAGCAGGCCGGAGGGCAGAGGCCGATAGGGAAGGTATTCGCCCTTCGGGGTCGCTGGCTGGCGGCGCTCGGTCACTTCGATCTCGGCGGGGATTCGCAATCTTTCCCTGGTGTGTCCGACGATCTCGTCGGACATCACGAAAACCGGATTACGGAATTTTTCGGCGAGATTGAACGCCTTTACGGTGAGTTCATAGCATTCCTGTACAGATGAAGGGCACAGGGCGATGACTTCGTAGTCGCCGTGTGATCCGTACCTTGCCTGCATGATATCCTGCTGGGAGGAACCCGTAGGTTGACCAGTGGATGGCCCGCCCCGCATCACATCGATAATGACGCAGGGGGTTTCGGTTTCGACCGCGTAGCCGATTCCTTCCTGCATGAGCGAAAACCCGGGCCCCGATGTTGCGGTGCATGCTTTCACCCCGCCCCAGACCGCGCCTATCACTGCGCCGATCGAGCCGATTTCATCTTCCATCTGTACGAAACCGCCGTTGCAGCGCGGCATCTCCGCCGCCATGAGTTCGGCGATTTCCGAAGCCGGCGTTATGGGGTAGCCCGCAAAGAACCGGCATCCGGCGCGGATTGCCCCTCGTACACAGGCCTCGTTGCCCTGTGCTATCAGAACCTGTTCTTTATTCAAATCCACTCTCCTTTTGAAAATAGTGAGCCGTGAACACCAGTAAGCAGTGAAAAGTGAACTGAGAATACATCCTCTGATTTCCTAACTCCAGCTTGGCCCCCCATTTCGGGAATCATTTCCAGGATCGATGATGGGGCACCCATCTGTCCACCCGGCCCTTATGTTTTATCAGTTCACAGTTTTATCGTGCCCACCGCCCGTCCTTGGGAACCCCGTCCAGCCAGTAAGCCTTGTCAGTTCACTGCTCACTGTTCACTGCACTTTGCATTCTCTCCATCGCCGTCCGGAGCTTCTCGAATGAATTCGCATAGGAAATGCGAATATGCTTCTCACCCCACGGCACCACGGAAATTTTGGCCTCGTCCAGCAGATGAGCGGCCAGGTCCATCGGGCTTTTTTCCATTCGGCTAATGTTTACCAGGACGTAGAACGCTCCGTGCGGTTCAACGGCGAAAAAATTTGGCATATGTTCAATCGCTTCGCAAACCAGGCGCCTGCGCCGGGCAAACTCGGCGACCATCATTTCCAGATCGTCCTGCGGCCCTTCGAGGGCGGCAACCGCTCCCCACTGGGCAAACGAGGTCGGACATACGGTGACGTACTGCCGGATGCGCAGAAGCGCTCCCGTCATCTCTTCGGGTGCGGCTATGTACCCGAGGCGCCACCCTGTCATGGAGTAGCTCTTGGAAAAGCCGTTCAAGGTCAGCGTTCGCGGTTTCATCCCGGGCAGTGATGCAATGCTGACGTGTTCGGCCCCGTCGTAAATCATCTTTTCGTAGACTTCGTCCGAGACCACGATGAGATCGTGTTCCTGCGCCATGCGCGCGATGTTTTCGAGGGCGGCGCGCGGGTAGACGACTCCCGTTGGATTGCATGGAGTGTTGATTATGATCATGCGGGTACGCGGGGTTATCGCGGACCGGAGTTTTTCGACATTGGGAATGAACCCGTCGGATTCGTCCAGGGGTACGTCTACCGGGACTCCTCCGGCCATTCGGATGCACGAATGGTATGCGGGAAAGCACGGTGTGGGCACGAGTACTTCATCGCCCGGATTGAGATGGGCGATCATGGACATGAAAATCGCCTCGGTTACGCCGCAGGTGATGATAAGTTCCTTTTCCGGGTCGTATTCCACTCCGTTATCGGCTGCAAGTTTGCGGGCGACTGCACGCCGAAGTGCCGGCAGCCCGTAGTTCGAGGTGTAATGGACTTCTCCCCGTTCGAGCGCATCCCTTGCTGCGTCTTTGATGTGCTGCGGAGTATCGAAGTCCGGTCTGCCGACATCCAGGTGGATTATATCTTCCCCGTTTTGCTCCCGGCGGAGGACCTCTTCGAATACTTTGCGAATTCGGGAAAACGGGATTTGGGTCATTCGATCCGCAATGTACATTTTGTTCCTTATAATCAGTTCGAGTCGGGTCCATGCGGGCGTTGCCGCCCGCATGGACAGTGTGCATCATGCAGGAAGTTGCAGAGCCTACTTAATAAGGCCGACTTCCTTGTAATATTTCTCCGCGCCGGGATGCAGCGGAATCGTTACTCCGCTCATGGCCGTCTCGAGCTTGATATTCTTGCCCTGGTCGTGAATTCTTGCCAGAACATCCGCTCCGCATTCCTGATCTTTTTTCGGTCCCTTGTCCCAGAGAGCTTTGGTGACCTTGTAAACCATTTCGGTATCGAGCTTTGCATTCGTGACCCAAAGGGCCATCATGGCGACCGTATTCACCGGTTCGGTTTGGCCTTTGTAGGTGTTGGGCGGAATGGTAATGGGAACATAGAACGGGAACTTGGCGCATAATTGTTTGACGGCACCCGCATCGAGGGAAACGAAGTTGCATTCCTTTCCCGAAAGCAGTTCGATAATTGCCGAGGTGGGATAACCGGCCGTTTTGAACAGCACGTCGCCCTGATCGTCCTGCAGTCTCTGTGCTGCAACGCTGTAATCTACATACAAAGGTTTGATGTCGTCATAAGTGAGATTGTGTACCGACAAGATGTTGCGAGTATCGACTTCGGTCCCGCTCCCTTTGTCGCCGACGGCAATGATCTTGCCTTTGGCATCTCCCATCGTTTTGATGTTGGTTACTTTTCGCGCAACAATCTGAATGGTTTCAGGGTAGAGTGCGGCGATTACCCGCAGGTTTTCCAACTTGCGGCCTTCAAATGCGCCCTTTCCGTTGTATGCCTCATCCGCAACGTTGTTCTGCACGAAGGCCGTTTCGACGTCCCCGCGCGCTACCAGGTTGCAGTTCGACACGGAGGCATTTCCACTCTGGGCCGTGGCGGAAATTCCCTCGGCCTTATCGGATATGGCCTGAGCCAGGGCCCCGCCGAGGGGGTAGTAGATCCCGCCCGTACCTCCGGTCGCAATCGCAAAAAAAGCCTTACCCGCCGCAAAAGCGGCGCCACCAATAGCAAGGGCCAAAACAACAGCAGATAGTACGATCCAGCGCAACTTGAGTTTCCTCATATCTTCGGTCTCCTCTTGCTTGTCAGGTGCTGATCCGACTTCCTCCAACGGCAAGTTAGTTGGTGCACGTTCCTCTCTTTTTCTCTCCTTTCCCGCCCCGCGGGCCGTACGAGCAGGTCCTCTCATCACGTCCGTCGTGGGCATCTTTTGTGGGGGCAAAGCAGTTCGTCCTCCCGCTTTATTTTCCGAGGGTCAGGCTTATTCCCGACACCAGGATGAACAGGAGCACCAATGTTCTAAACAACACGGGATTGACCCTTTTGTTCAGGAAGTTCCCGAACATTCCGCTCAGAATCACGATCGGCGACATCGCCAGGACTATCAGAGTCGTCTCGGTGGTCAAGATGCCGATTTGCAGGTACGCCGCCATTTTGAAGATGTTGCTCAAAACGAAGACCAGGATCATCGTGCCGACGAAAAGTCGCTTGTCCATCCCCTTGCGAACTAAGTATGTGGACCATACGGCGCCGCCCGCATGGGCGAGGACCGTCGCGAGGCCGCCAAGGAAGCCGATGGCGCCGCAGGAAATCTTGCCGGGAAAGGTGTCGCTTTCCGGTGAGCCGTGCCTCGACCGGAACTTCTTCCAGGCAGATGAATTCTTGATCAGCTGATAAAGGGAAACACAGCTGACGAAGATTCCGATGCCGATCTTGAACAGGTGGTTTGGTACAATACTTATCACATAAGACCCGAGGACGATGCCCAGCGTCGCGGCTGCGAGCAGAAGGGAGATATCGCGCCAGTCGTCCCACTCGCGCCAGTAGAGTCTGAGACCCACGAGTTCGGCGATGAACATTATCGGAGCGCCCAGTCCAAGGGCCGTTTTGGCTGGAAAAACGAGAGCCAGGACCGGCAGAAGGAAAATTCCCGAGCCCACGGCTGTGCCGTTGGTGATTATGGAACTTGCCGCGGTCGCGGCACCGAGGATCACCAGCTGAGTCAGGTCCATTTTCATCAATCCTTTCGGGGCGCCATTCGTTTTGCCGTCTCAAACTCGAAATGCTCCGGGACAAACTCCCCTATGGGAGTTCGTCCGGAGCAGCATTTTTGCCTCTGCGATGCAGAGGGTGTTAGTTCCTAGTGACTCGCCTTGCGGGCGCCTTTGCGCGGCTGCAACGCCAGCAGGTAATAGGCGGCCATCATTACCAGCACGCCGAGCATTACCTCTCCGGGAAAGGCGTACTTACTCATCCATTTTAGCTGGGCCAGGCCGGTGAGGGCCTGGGGAGAAACAAACATCCAGGTGCCCACGGCAAAAAGCAGCCATCCAATGATTTTCAACATCTCAGACAACCTCCTCTGCGTGAACCCCTGCAGCCTCTGCGGCGGGGTGCGTGCCCATCGACCCGAGGAAGCGGCCGAACCTGTCCTGAAGGAAAGCCCCGACCACGCCGTCATCCGTTGTGTTTCCCGCGGTGCTGAACATCGGGATCAAGCCGCTGAAAACGGTCACGAAGGTAGTGACGAAAACGCTTTGATCCGGCACGGACAGCAGCACGGCGATGATCGGCGACATGAAATAACCTGCCCCTCCCGGTATTCCTGGCGACTCCAGGCCCAGGATCATAACGGGCGGGATCATCATGATGATTTCGGTGAGCGAGATGGGAATGTTCAGCAGACGGCATACGACGATGGTTACGACCAGCACGGACATTGTGCTGCAGTTCTTGTTGAGAACCGTACCGAAAACGATCGAGACTTCGGCGACCTCCTCATGGAGTCCGAGGTCCTGCTCGGCCGAGATAATGTTGATGGCCAGCGTATCATACGAACCGCCCGTGCCGAAGCCCGTCGGCCACACTGTCGCGTAGTACGAGATTATCTGTTTGAAAGTTCTTTTGGTGCATAGCCTGGTCAGGGTGATCATGAGGAGCACCCAGACGCAGGTGATGATCATTACCCAGAGAACTGCCTGCCCGTAGAGCGCCATGCCCTTGGTGCCGAATTTCATGGGAATGCCGATTGCCAGGCAGCCGATCATGATGGGGTAGTACCAGAGCAGTTTCTTGAAGAACCAGAGGATGTGGTCACCCATCGCGATGAAGGCGAATGCGATGCGCTGCAAAGGTTTGAATTTGGCACTTACGCAACCCACGACCATGCCGCCGACAAGAGCCTGGAGAAGCGGCTGCTGCGAAAGTACATTGGCGAAGGTGTGCCCGATTTGCATGGCCCACGCTGCCGGCCCGGGGATCTCGACTCCCGGGAGCGAAAAGGGGACGCCCGACAGCACGTGCAGCCAGGTGGTTGCATAAACCAGTGATACACCGCCCATGAACACATACATGCCCAGGATCAGGCCGAACATTTTTCCCGCCTTATCCTTGTGGTAGAGCATGAGCTTGGCCATGGCGGCCGCGAGCAGATTGAAAATCAGAAATGCCGCAAATGTGACGATTGTTTTGGGAAAATAGGTGCCGCTGAGATACAGATAATTGACGAATGTGTTCTTGGGGAAAGCGAGCCCAAGACCAAGGCCGATTATCAGGAAAACGACCACCCTGATCGGCAATGGTATGTTGAATAATGCCCAGCCTTTTTTGCTCATTCTTTTCTCCAGCATAACAGTGGGACAGATCAACCCTGAGTCTGGGCCAACTTGAGCGAGGCCTGGGCATCGCGTGCCATACCGGAACCTGCCCCTCCCGGAAAATTGTGCGGTTGGGAGGCTGCAGCGGTGGAACTACGATCTGCTGCTTAAACCTTCACTTCTGTGCCCGTCAGTCAACCTATCTTGAACTTGGATCTGAGCATGCGGCATTCGAGGCGGTACTGGAGTCCTCACATTCATGATGCCGCGGCTTAAGTGTCCATGTCTCACCCCCTCACTACCGGATGGTTCCGGAAAATCCTTTCAGTCGAAACCAACGATGGGTTTCATCCTGATATTGGCAATTCAAAAGACGGTTCTGGTTCGGAGGGCCGGTCGGTGGGCACGATGAAGCTCTGTGCCCACCCTACCCGTGCTGCCGCTTTACCCGTCGTTTCTGAATTCCTGCTCTACCCGTGCCGGTTTCCAATCTTCTGCTGGTTCCCAAGGTCCGCCTTGAGAACCCCGTTCTACACTCCGAGCTTTTCGTAAATCTGCGGAAGGCGCAGGATGGCCTCGGCTTTGACCTCCTCGTAGAGATGTCTGCCGTGGCTGTCCATCGCGACCGTGAGCGGCCCGAAATCCTTCACGCGAAACTGGTAGAGCGCCTCGGGATGCAGATGCTCCCAGTAGACGGCCTCCACTTCTTCGATCTGCTGCGTTTCGAGCGCCGCTGCTCCCCCTACGATTGCCAGGTAGACGGCCCCGTACTTCTGCATCGCTTCCAGGCTCCCCTGGTAGAGGCCGCCTTTACCGATGATGGCGCGCACGCCGTACTTGCCGATGAGAGCGGGAGTGAAGCGGTCCATACGCGTGCTGGTGGTGGTCCCCACGCAGATCTTCTCCCATTTCCCGTCAACCTTGCGGAGGCTTGGGGCGGTGTGGATGCAGGGAGCGCCCGCCAGGCTGACCGGCGGTTCGTGATCCTGGTCGAACATGTATATCTGGGTCAGGTCGCGGATGCCGAAGAGGAGCCCGTCGAAATAGACGATGTCGCCGGCCCGCAGATTTCTTATCTCTTCTTCCGAAAAAGGCGATTTGAGATGATATTCCGCCATGATATCTGCACTCCTTTCCTGCTCAGTATCCGTATTCGACCGTGCCGTCGGGTCGGATGACGCCCCTGGCCCGCCTTGCCGGCCAACACTGGGTGTTGACGGCGACCGGGTTCTGAGTGATGTGGGTGTAGGCCGATTCGATGTGCACCGCGAGTGTGGATACATCGCCGCCGAGCCCCATGGGCCCCCGGCCGGTGGCATTGATTGCTTCCTCCAGTTCCTCTTCCATTTCGGCGAGCTGAGGATCGGGATTGCGTTGGCCCACCGGGCGCATGATTGCATCTTTGGCCAGTTTCATGACAAGGTCGGCCGTGCCGCCGAGCCCGACTCCGATTACTCCCGGCGGGCAGGGGTTGGCCCCCGATTCGACCACGGCGTCCAGCACGAACTTCTTGACGGCCTTAATACCGTGCGCCGGATAGAACATCTGCATTTTGCTCATGTTTTCCGAACCGGATCCCTTCGGGGCCATGAGGATGTCCAGCGTGTCCGAATCCTCGACGAAATCGAAGTAGATGACCGGAAGTCCCGGACCTACGGAAGTCTGCGGGTTCACCCTTGTCAGAGGATGGGTGGAACTGCTGCGAAACGGGAACTCCTGTGTCGCCCGCTTTGCACCCTCATACAGGCGCGTCTTGATCTGGTACCCGTTCCAGGGAAACCGAGACCCGATCTTCACCTTGTAGATGGGAAGCCCGGTATCCTGGCAGATAAGGGTCTTGTTCCTGTCCGCGACTTCGATGTTTCTGAAGATTGCTTCGAATACCGCCAGCGCCGCCGGGTTGGTTTCCCGGTCGCGGGCTTTCTTCAGGGCCGTCCTCACATCGGGCGGCAGGTCGCACAGGGCCTTGATATAGAGTTGTTTGGCCGTTTCTTCGACAATGCCGTAGTCAAAGTTGTTCATCTCTGTTTCCCTCCTGTTTCACTGTACCGGAGTAGCTGCAGGATTCTTGAGAACTTCGTCCCGATTCAGGATCTTTATGGTCTCCTTGCTGAAATCCAGGGAGAGCACGAAAGAGGCCAGGGTTCTGAGGTCCTGTTCGGGCAGGTCGTATTTCGGCATGATGTTCGTCGTTCGAACCGCCTGTGGATTTTTGAAATATTTCGTCAGGCCGTCCGCATCCCGGCCTTTCGCAACCATATTGGACAGGTCGGGACCGGTTCTGTGTCCGCCCTTGCCCTGAATCTGGTGGCAATATGCGCAGTCTCGGTCGGCATAGAGGTAGAGACCCCGAGCTTCCTGTGCCGTGAGTACCCGCTGGGGAGCAGGGATTATTTCGCCGTAGGGTTTAGCCCCGGCAAAGCCCATGAGGCTCAGGTAAAGAACGCCTGCTATCGCCGTAACTCCGGCGGCCGTGCAAAGCGGGCGGTTACCGGCTCCCAGGGTTTTGACCCTGTTCAGGAAGGGCAGGGCGAACAGGATGATGGTGCCGAGGATGGGGATCGCCAGGCTTCCGACCGTCTCCCATACTCCCGAGAAGTAGGTCAGGAGCTGGAAGAGCCACATGTAGTACCATTCCGGCCTTGGCAGATAGGATTCGATGAGCGTGCCTGCGATCTCTTCGCGCGGAACGCTGCCGATCACCGAGAGGCCGATCAGCACGATCAGCACGACAGCGAAAACAACCGAACTGCGCAACGTGTGCTCAGGGTAAAAGCGGTATGGCAAGGCTTCTTCAGCTTCTCCTGCATCATTTGAGGAGTGCTCCGTCAGGCCGTGAATCCGCACGAGGTAGATGTGAAAAGCAACGAAGAAGACGAGCAGGGCCGGCAGGAGCAACGTGTGTATTGCGTAAAACCGCGTCAGGGTAAGTCCCGACATGGTTGAGCCGCCAAGCACGACTCTCGTAATGAAGTCGCCGACTGCCGGTATATCTCTGGGAATATTCGAACTGACGACGGTAGCCCAGAAGGCCTTCATATCCCAGGGAAGCAGGTAGCCGGTGAAACCGAGGCCCAGGGTCACCAGGAGGAGGCAGATGCCGATCGTCCAGGTAAGTTCCCTCGGCGCTTTGTAATTGCCGCTGAAGAAGTTGGTCAGCAGATGGATGACCACCGCCAGGACCATTGCGCCCGCCCCCCAGTGATGCAGGCCGCGCAGGATGGATCCCATCGGAACGTCGTTCATGATGAAATCGATCGACTGGTACGCCTTGTCGGACGAGGGGTTGTAGTACATGGCCAGGAAGATTCCGGTCACGGCCATGAGTCCGAACAGGAGTGCGCAGAGCGTCCCGATCGTGGCGGACCAACCTGTCCCCTGTGGGAGCTTCTTGTAGAGAAAGGGCTTCAGGTACGGATCCCAGCCGATTCTGTGACGGAATGTGCTGCAGCTCATTATCCCACCTCCACCAGCAGATGTTCCGAATCCACTTTGAGGGCGTACCTGTCGAGAGGCCGGGGCGGCGGACCGGCGATCACATTGCCGTCGCGGTCAAAGGTCCCTCCGTGGCAGGCGCAATGGAAGCGGCCCGCGGAAGCATCCCATTTGACGATGCAGCCCAGGTGCGTACAGCTCGCCTTGAAACAGACCATTTCGTCTCCCGTCCGGGATACGAGGACGGGAACTTCGTTTGCCTGGGTGTAGAGGCCGTTCTTGACGTCGTAGCGCATGTGGAATGTGGCAACATGACCCGCCGGAATTTCTCTGACCGGCGCAACCGGCACCCACATTTTGGGAGTCTTCGAAAGGCTCGGCCCCACAACTGCGGTAGCCGCGACGCCGCCCACGACAATTGCCGCGCACGCACCCAGGACACCGACGCCGATCCGGCGCACGAACGTCCTCCTGTCCATTTCGGTCAGGGGCGGAGGAGACGTCACGTCGAGTACCGGGGCAGGGTCCTCCTCCCGTGGTTTGATCTCTTTCAGGTGCTTTAGTGCGAGCCTCTGGATGTATTTGATGGCGCGTGTGCCGCTGATGTTCTTGGGACAGACTTCGGTGCAGTTGAATTCCGTGCGGCAGTTATAGCAGGATGCCAGGGCGCGGTCGAGACGCTCCGAGAATAGGCCGTCACGGCTGTCCGCCAGCAGGGTGAAGGCCCTGTTGAGTGCCGCCGGGCCGGCGTAGCCGTCGTGGTAGTGGCACATCGTGCAGCTCGAAACACAGCACCCGCAGGCGATGCACTCGGTGGCCTGGCCTATGTCCAGCCTCTCCTGCGAATCGGGACGAATCTTGAGCGGTTCGTCGAACTCTTCCCTCGGTTCGTAAAAGGGCAGGGCCTCCTCGTATTTCTTGAAGAAGGGCTCCATGTCCACAACCAGGTCTTTTATGACCGGGAAATGGTTGAGAGGCCTGATCGTGATCTCCTGACCCTGTGGAATATGGGAAACATTGGTTTTACAGGCCAGTCCCTCTTTACCGTTTATGACCATGCCGCACGAGCCGCACATGTTCACACGGCAGGCATAGCGGAAGGCCAGGGAATTGTCCTGTTCCCGCTGGATGCGCAGCAGCACGTCCAGGATCGTTGTCTTGCTCTCGTTCGGAATGTTGAGCAGGTAGCTTTCAAAGCTGCCGGGGCCGCCTTTGTGCGGGTCGTATCGGAATATCCTGATTTCGCGCACGTTTTCTGCCTGAGCCATAGCTTGTTCTCCTCCGGTCTTGCCCTTGACTCCGCATCATCCGCCGTAAGCCTTTCCGTTTTCCCGTTTCCGGAAAGGAACAGGGACGCTGCCTCTAGTAGGTGGCGTACCAGACGATGATCATGACGAGCAGGCCGAGGCCCGTCAGACCCCAGATGAGCGCCCGCTGGTACTTGATGCCCACGAGATTGAAGTCGAGAAGAATGACCCGCAGACCCAGTGACGCGTGGAAAGTCACGGAAAGCAGGAGCAGAAACTGGATAATCGGTTTGTAAGTCAAGGTTACGTGGAGACAGAGGAACACGACAATGGCGAGCGCGGAGATCCGCTGCCACATCCATGCCCACATGCCCATCTGGGTGCTTTCCCTGCGGCGTGGGTCGTATTCGCCCCAGCGTAGAGGTTTTCGATATTCGATGGAAATATTCTGATCCATGGACTGCTCCTTTGGTCGTTTCCTGAATACCGCAGTGGTGGAAACCCTTATTTCTTGTATTTCTGACATTCCTCAACCGACTTGTGTTTGAAGACGACCGGCTTCTTTTCCGCTACCGGTTTCCCGTCCTCGCCCCGTTTGAGGAAAATGTTGAACAGGCCGTAGTCGTCGCGCTGTTCGGGAAAATCCTGCCTGAAGTGCGCACCGCGGGTTTCTTCCCGAAGCATGGCCGATGAAGCGATCATCCTGGTGGCATCCAGCATGCTCAGCAAATTGAGCCATGTGGTGTACATCATGTTGTAGGCAGGCCCTCCGGTGACCTTCGCCTTGTAGACCTCCAGGGCGATTTCCTCGATTCCGGTCAGAGCTTCGGTGAGTTCTCCCGCTGTCCGGGCAACGCCGACCTTGTTCCAGTTGAGTTCCTGGATTTCCTTCTGGAGTTCGAACGGATTTGGTCCCTGAGCGCGTTGGAGCGGGGCGCTGAGCCTTGCGATGATTTCCTCCGCCATGCCCTGCCTGGATTCCTTGATGGTGAGATTTCCGTTGGTAAGATACTTTCCGATGTTTTTCCCGGTCAGCCGCCCGTAGACGCACGAGTCGCATATGCCGTTTCCGCCGAGGCGGTTTGCGCCGTGTACGCCTCCGGAGTCCTCACCGGCCACGAAGAGCTTTTCCAGTGTGGCCTTGCCGCCGGTATCGATCACCGCGCCGCCCATGAAGAAGTGCGCCGAGGGACCGACCGGTACGCGGCCTCTTGCCAGGTCGTAGTTGAACTGGGCACAGCGCTCAGCCATGCCGGGGAAGTTCTTCAGAACGTATTCGGCTCCGAGGTGGGACGCATCGATATGGACTCCGCCCTCCGGACAGGCCCTGCCGGCCATCATCTCAAGGTAGGAGGACCTGCTCACGACGTCGCGTGTCGCTCGCTCTCCGACGTCGGGCGAATACTTGAGCATGTACCGCTCGCCTTCACCGTTATAGAGGTGGGCACCCGAACCCCGCAACCCTTCCTCCAGAAGAGCGCCGGCGACGACGCTGCCCTGGACGATCAGCCCGGTCGGGTGGAACTGGAGCATCTCCATGTCCTTCATTATGGCGCCTGCCCGGTAGAGCATGCCTATACCATCGACGGACTTTTCCGGGCCCGGGGCGTGGAAGCGATAATGCGTGGGGCCCCCGCCTGTTGCAACCATGGTGGCGGCAGCTTCTGCGACGAGGAATTCCCCCCGCCTCATGTCGAAAAGCACCGCGCCGGTGACTGTCTGCCCGGTTTCATCGAGCAGAAGTTCCACGGCCCTGGTTTCTTCGAGGACCTTGATGCGCCGTTTGATGATCTGTTCCGTCAGGCGGCTGATGATTTCGATTCCGGTGAGGTCCCCTTTGTGGACCGTCCTGTCGAAGGACTGTCCCGCAAAGGCTTTCTGATGGATCGTGCCGTCGGGATTGCGATCGAAAAAGCAGCCGAACTTTGTTTCCAGCTCTTTTATCGTCGGCGTGGCCTGTTGAACGAGCGTCAGGGCCATGTCCTGGTCGTTGACGTACTGGCCGCCCTTGAGCGTGTCCATGAGGTGTTTTTCATGGGAATCTTCGCGATTCAGGACGACGTTGAAACCGCCCTGAACCATGCGGCTGCATCCTCCCTTGCCCTTGAGGGCCTTGGTTGCCATGAGGATGTTCAGATTGGGATTGATATCGTGAGCATAGAGCGCGGCCAGCTGCGCCGCGGCTCCCATTCCGATGATGAGCAGATCGGCCTTGATTTTTGCAACCATGCTGTTTCCTTGCCTCTCTGAAGTTCAAGGTGCAGCGGTAGTATCGACCACGCCGTTGGAAGGGCGCGATCCTGTTTTGCCGAAAGTCTTCGGTAGCGACTTCTGTAAAAGAACCTGAATGATGGAAGACAAAAGGCCGGGGATCGAGGTATCCGAAAGGTGCCCCCCATGCTCCAAACGGGCTGATGCACCCGGCCTTTTTGGGCCGTATCCCGCCCAGGAGGTCAGGGCGGGGGCGGCAGTGAGATACGTTGTTGAAGAGTTACGCGCTCCTGTAAAGCTTCGTCATGATGAACTCTCTGTGGCCGAGTGATTCAGCCGCGGTGTGTCTGCCGTTCGCGGTCCGGCGGATCATGTCGAGCAATTGGTCGCCAGCCTGGTCCAGGGTCAGTTCGCCCCTGAGGATGCCGGAGCAGTCGTAGTCGATGTGTTCGGACATGGTGCTTACGGTGATCGGGTTGGCCGACAGCTTGATTACGGGCTCGATCGGGTTGCCGATGACGTTGCCCTGGCCGGTCGGGAAGAGGTGGACGACGAAGCCCGCCGCTGCCCAGAGGGTTACGGCTTCAGCGGCAGCCGAAGAGGTGTCCATGTACCAGAGGCCCGGGCCTGTCGGGGCTTCGGCCGGTTCCAGAACGCCTACATACATCGACTTCTTGCCGATCTTCTGGAGGTTTCCGAATGCCTTTTCCTCGATCGTGGTCAGGCCGCCCTTGATATTTCCCTTTGTGGGCTGGGATCCGGACAGGTCGTCGGTCTTGTTCTCATTGATGAAGTCGTTGTAATCAGTCCACATTTTGTAGAATTTATCGCCGATTTCCGGGGTTGCGCCGCGTGATTGACAAACCAGTTCCGCACCCGTGATTTCCGAGGTTTCACCGAAGGATGTCGTTGCGCCTACAGCATTCAGCTTGTCGATTGCGTTGCCGACGGTGGGGCACGAAGCCAGGCCCGATGTCGTGTCGGACTCGCCGCATTTTACCGAGACCCAGATTTCGGAGAGGTCTACTTCTTCCTTTTGCAGTTCAGTTGCCCATTGCAGGAACTCTTTGGCCTTCCGGCTGGCGTCCGCAACGGTCTGGATCTGGCCGTGCCGCTCGATTGCGAATCCGGCTGCAGGCTTTCCAGTCTTCTTTATGCCTTCAACGATGATGTTGGTCCATTCGGGTTCGATGCCTATTACGACGGCCGCCGCAACGTTGGGATTGCAGCCGGTGCCGATGATCGTTCGGAAAAAGAGCTTCAGATCTTCGCCGAACTGCAGGCGTCCGTAGGCGTGTGGCAGGGCAAGAGTCCCCGGGATATTGTTTGCGACTGCTTCGCAAGCTGCGTTCGAAAGGTCGTCCAGAGCGAGGATGACGACATGATTGCGTACGCCTACTCGGCCATTTTCACGACGATAGCCCCATACTTTTCCCAGACTCATGGTTACCACCTCTTCGTTTTCAGATTGTGAACATGGACATGAGCGCCCTTTTCGAATCCGGCGACCACTCTGCCGATATCGTGCCCGTACTTGAGGACCGTGTCCCCATCCTTCATCGGGGCCAACGCGATCTTATGACCGAGAGGGATGTCCTCCAGGGCCTTGATCTGGATCGGGGCCTGCGAGTCCATATAGATCCCGCTGACCGTCTCGTTCGCTTTGATATCGACCGTGGCTACGCCGACCGTGTCGGCTTTCTCATGAACCAAAAACTGAATCATAGGTGTACTCCTTGGTCTCTTGCCGGCTGCTCTTTCCGCCGGCTGGAATCAATTCACAAATCCCGGCCGGGTGCCTTGCCGGGACCACCCACATTCTCTCCAGACGCTAACGCGGGTTCCCTCATAAAGATTTGAAAATCAATCAGGTTCGTCCTTGTATTAAGCAATGGGCATGCCGGCGTGAACTGTTTTGAAATTGGCCGTACGTAAAGGTTTGAGCGGGCATCGGTCCTTATCCTGCAATTTTGCCGGGCCGAAAATTCGGCCCCGGGCCAAATTTTCGGCCCGAATTGGTTTGCGGCTTCCTGCGTTGCGGGGAGGGGCCTGATGGGCATCCCCTCCTGCAGCATTGCAGGACAAAGATCAAACGTTTCGGTTGTAGGTGCTTGTAATTACGTTGGGTTTTGGTTCGGGCCGAATATTGGGCTCATCGGATGATATCGACTGAAAATCCACCCTCTCTTCTCCACTGGAAGACGTTCCCGCAGGTACGGCAAGACCGGCCGAACCGAGTAGCCTCAGCTTCTGCCTCACCGATTTCTCGAGTGAGGCATGCTCGGCGGAAATATCCGAACTGCCTGCCTGGGGCCCGTTTGCGCAGAGGGTGAAATAGAACCTGGTCACTCCGGCCGCGACTGCCGTGATTATTTCCTGAGGGAAAAGCCCCGTGGCTTCGTCAAGAGAGATTCCGCCCGATATGGATTTCCCGATACTCTCCAGCATTTCTATTTCCGAGTTATGCCTGCGACCCATGCTTTGAGGGATGGAGATGACAAGCGAATCGACGTCGGTGTCCCGAACGAATCTTTCTGCGAGTCGGTATATGAAGCAACGGCCGGAAGTATCTTTCCCGAAATCGCCGAAAGCCCCGATTTTTCCTTCAATCGAGACTGAGTGGCGGTGGGCCGTCTCCGCCGCCTGGGCGGTCAGTGCAAGATTCACCGGAAACGGCTGGAAGGAGCCGTCGAAGACAATGGTGCGGAATCCGAGATCGACAGCGAGTCGGACGGAGTCGATGCTTCGCAGGTTGTGGAAGACCACCTCCACCGGAATTGGTGACTGCTCGGCAATGCTGAGCACCGATGAAGCGAGACCCGGGAGGGCATCGTGTCCGACGAGGTCGGGATCGACGCAGAGCCCGATGGGAGATGCTTCCTTTTCGGCGGTATCGATCAGGAGTTGGGCATATTGAGGGGCGGTCACGCTGAAAGTCCCGATGGACCACCTGGTATCGGGATGAACCAAGATCTGCTGCTTGCCGCTATACTGCATCACGATTTCCTCCTGCCGTTTTGCCGAGGTCCGAACGTGAACAAGAATGAATTTATTATGATCAAGATTCGTGCCGGCGGGGAGGAGGAGGGGAGAGGTGAAGGTCAATGTTGTTGCTTTAAGGAAATACGCCGCTGGTTCCCAAGGTCCGCCCTGGGAACCCCGTCCCGGGAGGCAGGATTGGTGCATTTGCTTTACCGCATGCGTTATCGAGGATCAGCTGTTTGCGCTGTCGCCATTCTGGAAATCCTGCGGATTCAGGCCGTGGATGCGCAGTTTGTATTGCAGGGTCGATTTCGGCATCTTCAGCATTGTGGCAGCGCCCTTCTTTCCGCCCACGACGCCTTTGGTGATGGAGAGCACCTTGGCCAGATGCTCCCGTTCCACTTCGTCGAGCGTCATGGGGGTGAACGCCGCGTCGGTGCGGCGGATATTGAGAAGTGGCTCGATGTCCGCCGTCGTAACCGTTTTACCGCTGAATACGATTATCATGCGCTTTACGATATTTCTCAGTTCCCGTACGTTCCCCGGCCAGGAATGCCGCCTCAGAAGATCTTTTGCTTCCTCCGAATAGATGGGGGGGGCGCGGTGCATGTTCTCGGATTCGCTCTGGGTCAACTGATGCACCAGGGGCTCGATTTCTTCGGTGCGCTCCCTGAGCGGCAGAAGGTGAAGCGAGATCGTATTGAGCCTGTAAAACAGATCCGAACGGAAAGTCCTGTTTATGATAGCGGACTGAAGATCGTTGTTTGTGGCCGCGATAACCCTGAAATTCATCTCGACGGAACGGCTGTCCCCGACCCGTTCGAAGCGCCCGTCCTGAAGGACGTGCAGTAGTTTTGCCTGGAGCGGCAGCGGCAGTTCGCCGATTTCGTCCAGGAAAACCGTGCCGCCGTTTGCCATCTCGAAGCGGCCGATCCGCTTGGAATTCGCGCCGGTAAACGCTCCTTTTACATGGCCGAAAAGTTCGCTTTCAAACAGGCTGGGAGAGAGCGCGGGGCAGTTTACCTTCACAAAAAGGGCGTCCCTGCGGCTGCTCAAGTAGTGGATATAACGTGCTATACAGTCCTTGCCGGTCCCGGTTTCGCCGGTGATGAGCACGCCCGCGTCGCTGTCGGCGACGATCTCGACTTGCCGCATGATCTCGGTCATCGCCGAACTGGAGTAGTAGAACTTGTCGGGGTGATACAGTCTGTCCACCTGTTTCAACAGATAGCTTTTCTGTTCTTCCAGGCGCGTATTAAGCGCTATCAGGCGGGTATGCGAGAGCATGTTGTCGACGGCCAGGGCAACCTGGCTGGAAATCTCGGCGAGGAATCCGGCCATTTCGTCGATGTTTTCGGGCGGCTGTTTGAAGGAGAAATGAAGCGAGCCGACAACGTTATCACGCACAATGAGGGGGAAAGCCATGGTCGCCCGCAGCCCGGCGTCCATCATCAGCCTGATGGTCTGCCAATGGGTGTACCGGGACATGTCGGGTATTATGAGAGGCTGCCTGGAGGTGACCACCGCCCGTGCCACGGGGCCCTTTTCAAGTGAGCGCTCGCCATCGTCCATGCTTCTCACCTTAATGCCGTCCGCCATCGCAAACCAGCTCAGTGATTTGGAATCGGATTCGTAAACGGAGATGCTGAAGCGGTCGTAGCGGGCGATTTTTCGGATCTCCGCGGCCATGCTCCGGAAAAGGTCGTCGCTTGATGTCTGATTGACGATCGCATTTGTGAATTCGAGCAGGGCTTTATAACGTGTGGCGGGATCAAAGCCGATGTGCGCCGAATTACCCACAGCCTCCAAACGATTGTCGCCGGCCATCATGACCTCATTTTCATATTCCAGGGCGGGTGTATGTAATAAATAGAAGTCGCTGAATTTTAGATTAGTGCCGAAGGCAAATCAAGCGTTTGTAGCTTCGATTCAGATACGGTTCGGACAGCGGCTTTTGTTTGAACACTGTGGGGGTATTCCGTTTCAAACCGCGGGCAGAGTATTTACCTTGGATATAGCAGGGTTGCGTGCCTGCAGAAGATAGTGATTCGGAAAGGTCCCCGCTGTGACTAGATCGGGCATATTCGTTTATGCAATCGCGGCTTATATTCTGTTCCTCGCTTCTTTCCTCTATTTCCTAGGCTTTCTGGCCTGCTTGCCCGTTCCGCAAGCTGCGGACGCGGCACCTGTTGCCGGTCCATTGCGAGGCACCCTGATCAACACCGGGTTGGTTGCCCTTTTCGCCCTGCAGCACCTCATAATGGCAAGGCCCTGGTTCAAAAGACAACTGGTCCGCCTGGTACCCGCCCCTGCCGAACGCAGCACGTTCGTCCTGTCTGCGAGTATTCTTCTCGCTCTGCTCTGTTTTTTCCGGCAGCCCGTCCCGCCGGTCATCTGGCAGTTCGACAGTCCTTTGTTCCGACTGGTTCCCCGGTTCGCATTCCTCATTGGGTGCGGCCTGGTGGTCTACACGAGCTTTCTCATCGACCACTGGGACCTTTTCGGGCTGAGGCAGGCTTACCTCCACTATCGCAATGTCCCGTATACGCCCGTGCCCTTCAAGGTGAACTCACTCTACAGGCATATCCGCCATCCCATGATGCTGGGGTTCCTCATGATCCTGTGGTTTACTCCCGTCATGACGGTCGACCGCCTGACGCTCGCGGTCGAGTTCACCGCGTTCATCTTCGCCGGGATCTGGTTCGAGGAGCGCGAACTTGCCGGGAGTTTTGGCCAGGCCTATCTCGACTATAAGAAAAAGACCTCGATGGTGATCCCGAAGGAAAAAACGAGGGCCGAAAAGGTCGATCGCCAACCCGGGAGAATATGATCGTTGGTGTGGATTATGTGCCGGATTCGATCACCCGCCTCAGTTCGCGGCCCGGGGAGAGAATGGCGGCAAGAGGAATGTCGCCGGCCCATTTGTCGTGCCAGACGAATATATTGAGAAATTCGATTGCATCGGAAAGGTTTTCAAGAATCTCTTCATCCGCCCAACCGAGGCTTCTGTATTCTTCCAGAATTGCTGCCGGTAAATCAGAAACGTCCGAAAATCCGCTGATCATGCCGAAGGAATATCCTTTCTGATCGGGAGTAAGCGCAACAGAGCTGAAAGCGACTTCCTGCAAAACGGAATACCATATCGTCTCTATGGTGATAAGCATCAGAGGGATGCAACATACATTCCAGGGAGATTATCGGTCTTTAACTTTAATATATTCAACCTGTTCTCATGTCAGAATCTATCCTGAGCGGGTTCAATATATTCCGGTCTGAACCTTACAGTTGACATACATGTAACCGAGGAGTTTCACCTGTATCCTACAGGTGAACAGGTTGGGAGGTACAAATATAAGACTATAAATTGGGGGCGGGAAACCGAGCCTGACGGGAGGGTGGGAAGCAGGAGTTTCCAAAACCGGGGTTCTCAAGCCGGAGGGGCTGTTGCCCAAATGGAGAAATAGCTTCTTTGGCAGGCATTTTGCGACCAAGTCTCCCAACCCGTCATCCCGGCAGTGCTTTTAAGCCGGGAACCAGGGTTTTTAAGGACTTGAATTCGCTATTAATCCGCCCCAAAGCCTGGATTCCGGTTTCCACCGGAATGACGAAATCGTACCCGGTACGCTATCTGAAGCTACCGCAGGGATTTGGGCAACAGCCCCCGGAGCTTGGGAACCAGCGAGTGTGCGGTTTGGGCTGGACGTCTTTTTGTTGTCCGTGCCGGAGCCTGGTAGGGTGGGGGAGCGGAGCGCGGTGGTATCATCGTGCCCACCGTCCATCACCTTGGAACAAACCTCATCGGGACGGCCGAGCGGTGGGCACCCGAAAAACTGGTGCCCACCCTACGCCACCTGCCGTTCTCCTTTGAATTTGATCGGTTAATCTTTGCTGACTATTCTCTGCTTCACATCGATGAGCTTCAATGCCCCGTTAATCCTCTGGACTTTCCAGATGTTTTCGGTCTTTCCGTTCAGGGCTTTCTTTTCGTTTTTAACCGAGTAGACGGATATGAACTTGGCAATGCGGACCTCGGGCTGGTCCAGAACGATCATAACGACGTCTCCATCCAGGGCGGTCGATATCTGATCCCAGTTCCGAAAGTAATACCCCAGGTCCCGCTTGACGTACTCCCTGTCCACGACTCCGCGGTCATAGTAATCGACCCGGTCGGCATAGAACGGCGTCACGGCAGTGATGTCCTTCTTTCCGTTCAACTCCAGAATGCGGCGCACGAAGACGGTAAGTTCATTCCGGGTAATCGGGGCGGCCTGCTGTTCGACTTCGGGTGCCGGAGGCTTTTCCCGGACAATCTGTTCGACCGGCGGCTGCGCCTGGGGCTTCTCTCGGGCAATCTGTTCGATCGACGGCTGCGTAGGGGGCTTCTCGCGAACGGGTTGTCTTGCGGGCTTTTGAGGCTCGGTTGGAGGATGTTCTTCTACAGCCGCTTCCTCGAATGCAGGATCGGGAATCTTCCGAAATTCCGGGGTCGTTCTTGGTGATGGTTCGCGCGACGGCTTGTCCATGGCGATTTTCCCGGAAGCCGTGGAGATGTCGATGAGGGTCAGGCGTTTATCGGCAGAGGAGGAATAAGTAATGGTCGCTTTCCTATTCCGCAATTGTTCGGCTGCCTTCATCAGTGACGCTACTTTTTTCTTGTCCTGTGTGTCGTAGTAGAAGACGAGATTTGGCGCATACACCGCGTACTGATCGACGTGTACGATTGTGGCTTCGATCTGCTGCGAGCCGGTAGCCGGAGCGGATTCCGCTGCAAAGGCGGCATGAGGCGGCGAACAGGATATCGACAATAGAATCAACACGCCAAAAAGAAGTCTCTTTTGCAGCCGGGAAAATGTCTTTTTCTCCATATCTTCCTCTTGCTTCATGGCAAGCAATCTATTCCGGACCCAATCCGGAACTCAGAATCGGTAATTGTATTACCGGAAATGTTGACCCTATTTATCTCTCAGGGCAACCTTTTTCTATTCACTGCTTCACAATTTCGGACAGTATACCCGCTACTTCATGGAGCCGAAAGGGCTTCGGTATGGCAGCCTTGAACCCGTATTCCGAAAAGTTCGACATAATGGTATCGTCGGAATATCCGCTCGAGACTATTGCCTTCACGGAGCTGTCCAGTTCCAGCAGCTTCTCGATGGCCTCCCTGCCGCCCATCCCTCCCCGCACTGTCAGGTCGAGTATTACGGCATCAAAAGGTGAACCCCCAAGCATGGCCTTTTCGTATTGTTCGACCGCCTCGGTTCCGTCTTTCGCGCATACGGCTTCAAAGCCCTGCTGCGCGAGCATTTCCACAACCATTGCCCTGATCGCCTCATCGTCGTCCATGATGAGGATTCGTCCCTTTTGAGGGCCGGGAGGGGGGCCATGCTTTGCGGCGCTCTCCTTCCTTTCCTGTTCCGAGGCCGGGAGGTAGATATGAATGTTTGTACCAATACCGAGCACGGATTCGATAGTGATTTGGCCCCCGTGCTGTTTGATCACCGCATAGGCGCTTGTCAGTCCCAGTCCCATTCCTTTCTGGATTCCCCTTTCCTTGGTACTGAAGTAGGGATCGAAGACTTTTGAGAGGTGCTCCGGCCGAATCCCCACCCCGTGGTCCTTGATGGAAATCCTGACATGGTTGCCTTTTTCGAGTCCGGTGACCTGGTTGTCGTTGAGGCAAATATTCGAGGCTTCAATATCGATTATTCCGCCGTCCGGCATCGACTCGCGGGCATTGATCACAAGGTTCCCGATTGCCTGATGGATTTGCGCGGGATCGCAATTTACTGACCGGAGATCTCCGGCGAGTTTAGTTTGGCAGACGACATTCGATCCAGTGAGGGCAAGGCTGACCGCATCTTCCAGGATGCCGGGGAGGGGGTGGGCATCCTTGACCGGCATGCCTCCCCTGGCAAAGGTCACGAACTGCCGCGTTAGATTCCTGGCTTGGATAGACGCCTCTTCGGCGCTCTTCAGATATTGAAATTCCTTGCTCTCGGGCTGTGTATTCAGTTGTGCCAGGGAAATGTTGCCCAGGATGGTAGTCAGCAGATTGTTGAAATCATGCGCTATTCCTGCTGCCAGGACGCCAATCGATTCGAGCTTCTGGGTTTTGAGCAGTTCCTCTTCCATTCTTTTGCGGGCGGTGATATCGGTAATGAAACCCTCGACGGCCAACGTCCGGCCATCCCGGCCAGGTACTCCGGTTCCCTGCTCCCACACCCATTTTTGCTCGCCCCCTCGCGTGTTTATGCGGTAGAGCAATTGAAATGCCGCGCCCTGTTCCAACGCGGACCGGACTGCTTTCCGAACGTAGTCCCTGTCCTCCGGGTGAATCAACTCGCCAAACGTTACAACGCGGTCCCGGGTCAACTCGGACGGCAGGTATCCGAAAAGCTCTCGGGACCCTTCGCTCACGAACTCCATCGTCCAGTCATCGTCATCAAGGCACCGATAGGCCATTCCGGGGAGGTTGCTCATAAGGGTGGACAGGATCCGCTGGTTTTCGCGCAATGCCTCTGTGCGTTCCTGAACCAGGTTTTCCAAATGCTCCTGATGTCTCTTAAGTTCATCCTGGGCGAGTTTGCGAGCGGTTATGTCCACCAGGGAGCCTTCGAGTCCGATGATTTCGCCGCCCCGGTCACGTATTGCCCTGGCGTGCAGGGCAACCCAGATTTGGCTCCCATCTTTGCGGGACATCTGTGCTTCGTAATCCAGGACCCGGCCGTCCCGCTCCATCATCCGTATGAAGTTTATGCGCTGCTCGGGATCGACATAAATCTGGGTCGGAATGTCCGTTATTGCGGCTACCAGTTCTTCCGCGGAATCATAGCCCAGTATCCGGGCCGTCGATGGGTTTGCGCCGACGACTCTGCCATCCGGTGTGGACTGAAAGATACCTTCGATTGCGTTCGCGTAGAGTTCGTGAAACTTTTCATACAAATTACGGTATTCCCGTTCCGAATCGACGAGATCGGAATATAACCGGGCATTTTCGATGGAAATGGCGGCCTGAGAGGTGAGTATGCTCAGTGTATCGACACGCTCGGGCGTGAATGCGCCGACTGCCAGGTTGTTCTCCATGTAGAGCACCCCGATAAGGGCCGACTGCCTCATGATGGGGGTACAGAGGATCGATTTGGGGTGCTTTGCCTGGACGTAATCGTCCCCGGTGAACAGCCCCTCATTGCCGGCATCGCTCAGGATAACGTTCTCTTTTGTCCTGGCGACATAGGCTACGACTGCGGCGCACAGATCTCTGCATTCTCCGAGCGGCAGGGAACCTTTCGGGTCGGCCCCGCCCGTTTCGCCGCCGACCATGGCTTCCACCGTCATCTTGTCCCCTCGCTTCAGGATGAGGAAGCCTTTCTCCGCTCCGGCATTTTCCACGAGGATTTCAATCAGCCTCGCAAGGAGTCTTTCCAGTTGGATCTCACCTGATATGGCCTGGGCCGCCTTCATGACCGAGGTCAGGTCCAGAGCGCCGGAATCGGTTTCGGATACCGTCTGGGGGGGGATCGTGTTGAAAGCCTCTGAAAGAGACATGCCGACGGACTGGCGATCCGATCCGGCAAAGGCTGTCTCGGGGTGCCTAGTTTCCAGGTCGCGCACCTTTTCGGTCGCTCCCCACTTGAGATAGCAGTTACGGGCTTCAGATAGATAAGCCCCCGCGATTCTGGCTTTGCCCCTCGAAAGGTAATACCAGGCGGCCAATTCATTCGCGACAGCCTCCTCGTGAAGGAAACCGTTCCTGCCGGCCTGCTCTATGGCCCTATCGTAGAGTTCCATTGCCCGGAGGTCCCTGCCCAGAACCCGGGCCGTTTCGGCTTCCATCAGAAGGTACTTGTGCGAGTAGTTCATCGGAGCGTGATCCGCCCACTTCTTCATCTTCTTCCGGCTTGTTCCGACTCTTTTCAAAATCCTTCTGCGTTCGATAAGACTCTTTCCGGAAATATCGGCAAGTCCGGCTAGAGACGAATAAAAATGCCAGGTGGGAATGTAGGTCATCGAGCGCACACCGTTCAGATACTTTTCGGCGCTTTTCGCGGCCTGTCCGGCTCCCTGGAAATCACGGGCCAGGAAACAGAGAATGGTTTTGTACATGAATGTAGCGAAAACCACGGTTTTGTCGCCCGCCTGCTCAAGAACCGGCAGAGTTTTTTCTTCATCGAAGCTCTCTCCTGCGAGACGCCATGGAGCGGCCGACTGTCCCGTGAGATTCATGACAACCTGATGAACGAGCATGATGGAATAAAGCGGTCCGCTGTGCTTGAAATCTCCAACGATACGCATGTATTTGAGCGTTTCCGCTTTGAGTTCCCCCAGAGGTTTTCCCGCCAGAAAGGCATTGGAGCAATAACTTGCTGCCGAATAAGCGGCGTAAGCTATATCTCCGGTTTCGAGCCCCGTTTGACAGTTTTTCAGCAGGTCGTTCAGTACCCCCCTCAGGCTCTCTTTCCAATGCCGTATGAAGCCGTTATAGACGAATGTGGCCATCGCCCTGTAGCCCGGCATTCGGTCCGTGAGTGCCATAGCCATCTTTCCGAAGCGATAGCCGGAATCGATATCTCCGAGCACACTGCATAAAATCATGCCATATCCGCAATAGGCTACCGCGGACATGGGCGCGTTGCCGTGTTCGAGCGAAAATTCTGTCAGCTTGAAGGTGGTCAGGGGAAAGATCTCGGGAAAAGCTTTATGCAATGCCCCGCTGATAATCCCTATTATTCGCATGATCGCCAGCTTTTTGGGGTCCGTCATTTCCGGCAGGTGGAGAAATCCTTCCACGTTTTTGCCCGCAAGCTTGATCCTGGTCCGCAGCATAGCAAGGAGGATGTTGAATCTGGTCGGTTTTTCAGGGAGGCGCATTCCCAGTTCCCTGCAGATTTTCAGCCCCGATGAGGCAGCTTCGAAAAGCTTATTGCGGGCCAGGTAACTCCACAATCTGACTTCCCGGGCATGCATGCCGTCGAGCAAGTTGGCGGAGTGCAGAAGCACCTGGTCGATGAGCCGTTCCATTTCGCCGAAGCCGGTGTTGAGGAAGGCAGCTTCGGCTGCTTCTGAGTGCAACTGCAGGGTGAGTTGATATCGATCCGACCATCCATTTTCCCCCAGCAACTCCATGCCCTTGGCGAAGTATTTAAAGGCCGCTCCGTAGGCTGCCGAAGCTTTGGCTCTCAGTCCCGCTGTGAGATTGAGTTCTGCAAGTTCATCGCGCTCCTGCGCGTCTTCGATCAGTTCGACCGCCTGATTCAGGTGATTGACTATGTCGAGAATTCTCTGCGGGCGATTTTCATCGGGGGTATTCCACAAAAGGGCTCTTCCGGCATCGAAGTGAAGCCGTTTGCGCTCGGTTTCCGGTATCAGGGAGTAAGCGGCCTGTTGGATGCGGTCGTGGGCGAATTTGTATTCCGCGTTCAAAGGAAACGGCCAGAGGTCCGGACCGGCGAACTCGATGAGTTTATGCGATTTCCCGAGCGGAAAAATGAAACCTTCCGCTATCAGGTCCTTCAGGCAGGACAGGACCTCACGCGGCGGCTTTTTCGAAATGATCGAGATGGTTGTCAGATCGAACCTGTTGCCCACTCCTGCGGAGAGTTTCAATATACTCTGGGCCTCGGGCCTCAACTTGAGCATCCGGTTGGCCAGGATTTCGATCACGTTTTCCGTCGCTCCGCGAGATCGAATTTTCCGGAGGTCCCAGTTCCAGTGCCGATCCTGATGATCGAATTCTATCAGGCCTTCCGTGTGGAGCGATTTCAGGAATTCTTTTATGAAGAAAGGGTTTCCGTTTGTCCTGGCGAATACCAGTTCCGCCAGAGGTCTCGTATCCTCTTCGGAACCGTTCAGGGTCTCCGAGACGAGTTGATTGACATCCTCCTGCCGAAGCGGAGACAGGAACAGGTGCGACGGTTCCGCCCCGCTTTTCCGGATTGCTTCCATGGTCAGGGAAAGCGGGTGAGCATCATTCAGATTTTCATCCCGGAAAGCGCCGATGAGCAGGAGATTGCGGGTCTGTGAGCCGGACGTGAGAAGCTCTATCAGGCGAAGTGATGCAGCATCGGCCCAATGAAGGTCGTCGAGGAAGATAACCAGCGGTTGCTCCCCGGAGGCGAATACGCCGATGAAGCTCTGGAGGGTCTGGTCGAACCTGTTCTGAGCCTCCATCGGGGGCAGCGGGACCACTTCGGGCCCGGGGCCGGTTATCAGCTCGACTTCCGGAATGAGATCGATAATGAGTCGGGCATTGTTGCCAAGGGCGGTAAGAAGCTTTTTCCGCCACACGGCCAGTTCCGACTCGCTTTCCGTCAGGAGGTAATGTACCAGGTCCCGGAAGGCCCCGGCGAAAGCCAGGTAGGGGATATCACGCTGAAGCTGTTCGAACTTGCCGGAGATGAAATGGCCCCTTTTCCCCGTCAGGGGCTTGTATACTTCCTGTACAAGGGAGGTTTTTCCGATTCCGGCATAGCCTGAAACCAGTACGATTTCGCACTTCCCGGCTTTTCGGCCATCTGCGTCGGACGGTGTCGACAGCCGCTCCACGGCGGAAACCAGGATCGAAATCTCCTCCTGTCTTCCGTAGAGTTTCTGGGGAATCTGAAACCGGTCCGAACTGTCGCCGACCCCGAGCGGGAAAACCTGGATCGATCCCCCAATGCGAAGCTGCCCCAGGCATTCGTCGAGGTCGGCCTTGATCCCGAGGGCGCTCTGGTAGCGATCTTCGGCCGTTTTGTGCAAGAGCCTCAAAACTATAGCCGACACTGCTTCGGGAATTTTCGGATCGATCCGGTGAGGAGGTACGGGTTCTTTTGCAATATGGCAGTGTACCATTTCCATTGCATCGCGGGCACTGAACGGGGGACTTCCCGTGAGCAGTTCGTAAAGGGTTGCTCCGAATGAATAGAAATCCGTCCGGTAATCCAGTGCGCGATTCATTCTGCCGGTCTGTTCGGGCGAAATATAGGCAAGCGTCCCTTCCAGCGTCTTTGGATTGTTGATGGTGGTGTTCTCGCGCGAGAGCAGCGAGGCGATGCCGAAGTCGATAACCTTGAGCCGGCCGTTTGCAGGGTTGAAGACGATGTTGGAGGGGTTGATATCCTTGTGAATGATGTGCTCGGTATGAATCTGGTGCAGGCTTTCGGCTATCCCGGAAGCAATGGAAAGGACTTCCTCGAGTGTGAACCTGTGCCTGTACGCCAGATTATGCAGGGAGTCCGCGCCGAAGTCCTCCAGGACGATAACCGGAGTATTGCCGAATTCCTCCAGGGAGTAGGCCCGGATTACCCCTCCTTTGTTGATCGATCGGGTAATCTCGTATTCTCGCCTGTACCGGGTGTGTTCATCATGTGAAGAAGGACAGTCTTCCTTGAGTACCTTGAGAATAACCGGCAGGAGGTCTTTTTCTCTAACCGAGCGATAGACGAGAGAGTTGTAGCTGTTGTAGATTTGTGCAATGGTCCGATAGCCCGGTAGACCGATCACATCCCACCTCCTGCGGGAGAACGCGTGCCGGAACGGCAAAACAGGCTTTTCGAGCCCGTCTCTGGCTGCAGTGCCGATCCTGAGATCTTTTATATTGCGATTCCCCTGTACTCTCCCGCGCTATAACGACTTACTCCGACCTCCCGGGCAGCCAAAGATAATAAAAGCCGCTTTGCATGGGGGGAACAAGATCCGCAATGCCGGAATCGATCAGGTTGATCGACGGGGGGGCCGGCTTACTTGTGGAGGTATTGTAAATATTGTCGTCGTGGTATTCGGCCCGGCGATAGACGATGACTTTCGCGTCTTCCGGCAATCCGGATCTTTGAGCGGTTTCCCGGATCGCATCATCGAGGTAGCCGATCCGATCTATGAGTCCGAGGCGCAACGCTTCGTCGGCCGAGTAGATCCGGCCCGTTGAAATCTGAGTTTTGACCTCGTCGCTCAGCCGGCGGCGTTCCGCTGCAAGCGCTGTGAACCTGTGGGCAAGACCGTCGATCATGTCCTGCATGATCCGGCGCTCCTCCTCCGTAGCTTTTCGGAAGGGAGAACCCATGTCCTTGTTAATGCCGGACTTGTTGACCTCCACGTCTACGCCTAATTTCCCCATGAGACCGGTGACGTTCGGACTAAGGAATATAACTCCAATCGAGCCGGTTATCGTGGTCGGGTGAGCCATTATGAAATCGGCAGACAGAGCCGAGTAGTATCCCCCTGAAGCTGCGACGGTCATCATCATTGCCGTGACCTTTGCTTTATTTCGCTCTTTGTACTGCGTAATTTCGTGATAGATCATATCACTGGCCGTGACGGAACCTCCAGGAGAATCGATTTCCAGGATGATCCCCTTTATCTTCGAGTCCTTCTCGGCTTTCTTCAACTGGGCCACGACTTCCTTGACCGTCCCCGGCTTGCGGGAAATGAGAAAACCTCTTTCACTCTCGGAAATGAACCCTTTTATGGGAATGACCAGGATCTTTTCATCTCCCTTCCCCTGGAGAGTATACTCTTCGAGCGGTTCCGTGCGATCGGGAAAAATCGTGATCTTCGGTTTGATACAGCCGATAGATGCAGTAAGGCATGAAGCAAGAATCACGGCAAAGATCGTCCGTAGCATGATTGTCCTTTTTGATACGTGTACGCTGCCAAGCATTGCACAGGCTGCCGAAACGGCTGCTGTGCAACGGTATGACCAACGAACCAAGATAGTAGAGAAGGCTTCAATTGGCAAATTCAAAGAAAGAAATTTGCCGGAGAGAATTAGTCCTTCTGTGGTTTTACCGGTCCTCTGGGGTGAGTTCGGTCTCACTCCTGGTCAACAGCGTCCGGGGGAGAAACGGCAGTGCAGCGAGCACGAGCAGGGTGGTTGCCGCATTAATGATAACCAGGCTGGAAAAATTCCAGTGCTGATATTGCATGAGCCACGAACCGATCCAGTCGGCGCAGGCGACGGCAAGGTTTCGGACGCTCATCATGAGTGCAAACCCGAGGCTTTCACAGCCCTTTGGAGTTGCGCGGGTTGCGAGATCGAAAAGCGGGAGAACGCCAAAAGTGCTGAGCAGGCCGCTCGAAGCCGTTATCAGTAGGGCCGATCCCCTGGATTGATAATAAATATAGAAGAGCGTGCATGCTCCGCTCAATGCTATCCCGCAAATGAGCAGCAGGCGGAGCGGAATCGTCTTGCATGCACGCGCATAAACGAGCGTGCCGACCATTCCCGCTACCCCGCCCAGAACCGCCTGCCAGCCGATAAATTTCTGGGTGAACTTCAGGGTGTCGGTCTGAATGTAGTAGAGCGCGCTTGAAAAACCGGGGGCCAGGTAAAACAGAAACAACAGGGCGCCGGCCGTCATAAGAGTATCCGAATGGAACAAAGTGGACAGTTTTTCTTTCGACTCCACCCATGCGTCTTCCCTTTTCGGCAACCGGGATGGTTTTTCCTGCAAATACAAATAGACTATCAGCGCAAGGGCGAGGAGGGGAAGGGCGCCTGTCAGCGTAACCCAGCCAAACCAACTCGTTGCCAGATATCCTCCGAAGACGATGCCCATCGATGTAGCCAGGAGCGTAACGCCTTCCCGCAGTGAACTCAATCTGCCGGGCGCTCCGAATTTGTGCGCATCTTCTACAAGCAGGCCGCCCATTACGGTGCTGGCGAATACCAGCATCAGGTTCAATATGACGGCTGCAAGCAGAACTGAAAAATAGCACCTGGGGATCAGCCCGATCACTGCCCAGCATATTCCGCCTCCCGCCGCGCTCAGCATCAGGTAATGCCGCCGCCGCGTACCGAAAAGAGGAATACTGTCGGATATCAATCCGGCCACCGGCTTCAGGTACCACCCCAGGTTGGCGACCAGCATGAAGAGGGACATCTCTTCCATCGTAATATGGAAGTCCCCCTTCAGCAGGAAGCGGACCGGCAACAATCCTATGGTTTCCATCTGGGAAAAGGCAGTAACGAAGGCTGCCGCGCCGATCACCAGCACGTGCCTTTCGAACCGTTTCCCGTTTCCGTCGCCCCTCACCGCGGTGTTTCCCGGATCCGTCCACAATCGGGCGGAAAGGGATTGAGGAGGTGTGGTTTAGTCTCTTTCTTCATTGTTTATTCCTTTGAGCCGGATCCGGATGGACGGTGGGCCTCTTACGAAATCTTACAGGTGAGCGGTGAGCCGCGCAGGGTGGGCACAGGTTTTTATCATGCCCAACCTGTCCATCCCCTCGGATCAGGCCTATCGGGACGGCCGGTCGATACCCCAAAAAAGGGTTGCCCATTCTACATCGCTCCTCTCTCCTTTAAATTTGCTCCCGAGGTGAGCGCAGATCAATATAAGTTGATGAAATATCACGATATTATTCTCTTATTCATGACGTTGATCATCCCTGCCGAATTGAACGGTTACTGACGACCGTGGAGGAAAACAGGTCTTCTCCGTTACTAATTCCTTTCAAGATGGCCTTCGCGTATCCGATCTAAGTATTCTCTTTTCCTGAATATTGCGGAAAGTTCTAAGGAAATCGCCGGAATCTGCCGACTTAATTTCGGGGGAGTTTGACCATTCGCCGGCGGGGGCGGTCCCTTGATATCTTCAGTTTCTTTCAGGCAAAGAGTTCTGATTTTGACGAAGCACAGTTGCTGCTGCTCGCAGCCCAGCCGAGTCACGTAACGGTTTTTCAAATGACTTCTTTGGGTATGCCACGGCGGGGAATCTCCCTTATTCAGGGTTCATCGGCCCCGATTGAAACAGGTGAGGTGCAGAGGCTGTGAGGACTCTGAAAAGCAAATTCGTGCTGATAATCTGCGCGGCATATCTGGTCCTGGGGGCCCTGACTCTGCTTGCATTCCATATCGGGTCCGCAGGCATCGTGGAAACCGTCGGAGTGAAGTTTGCCGGAAAATATGCTCTTTCACAGAAGAACAAGATCCTGTCGATCCTGGAGCGTGAGGTTGCACTGACCCTGAAGATGGCGGACGATCCGGTATTCAGGGAATGGTACGAGAACATGGGAGAGCCGGACGCAACGAAGCGTGCCTGCGAGCAACTGGAGAGCTACCGCAAAGTGTTTCGCGACAGGAGTTACTTCATTGCGCTGAGTGCGACGAACAAACACTATACCTATAACCCCCGGGAAAAAAGGCTTGAATCGAGTACCCTCTCGGAGAGCGACCCCGCGGATAAATGGTTCTTCAAGACACTGAACACCGTTGAAACATTCAGTCTGAATGTAGCATACGATTGCACGGCCATGGACACGAAAATTTGGATCAATACCATCCTGCGTGACGCAAAAGGCGGGAAGATCGGCGTTTGCGGCAGCGGGCTGAACATAACGGATTACATCGACGATTTCGTATTGCGGAAGGACACCGGTGTTTCTGCAATCGTTGTGGACAGCCTCGGAGTTATCCAGGCCCATGAAGACAGAAAATACGTAGACTATAACGCGAGCATGCCGGATGAGGCTGCTAAAGTCACTATATACAATCTCATGGAGAAGCAGGAAGACCGGGAAGCCCTCATTCGGGCAATGGAGAATCTGGCGCAGGGTAAGGTCGAGGTGGAAACATCTCCAATCGCGGTAGACGGGGAAAAATACTTCGCCTCGGTCACCTGCATGAAAGATCTTTCCTGGTTTATCATCATACTTTTCGATGCATCCGAAGCCGCAAAGATGGCGGATTTCATACCGATCGCGGCGACGGTCGTCCTTTCCCTGCTGCTGATGTCCTGTATCATCGCTTTCATGTTGAACGGAGTTGTGCTCAGGCCGCTTTCCACTCTCACCGAAGCTTCCGGACGGGTGGCGCGGGGGCAATACGACACCGGACTTCCCGTAACCCGCACGGATGAAATAGGCCGGTTGACCGAGGCGTTCAATGTGATGACCTCCACTGTTCTCGACCATACAAGGAATCTCGAAAACAAGGTTGCGGAAAGGACGTCCGAACTGAAGACGGCCAACGGCAGGCTTCAGGAAGCCCAGGAGCAGTTCATGGAGAGCGTGCGGTACGCCAGGATGATCCAGTCCTGCCTGCTCCCGGATGCTTCCCTATTCGACCGGTACGTGAAAGATCGTTTTATCCTGCAGATGCCGCGCGATGTCGTGGGAGGAGATTTCTACTATTTCAGGGGCCTTCAGGACGCTTTCATACTCGCAGTGATCGACTGTACGGGGCACGGGATTCCGGGCGCCCTGATCACGATGCCTGTCAATGCGGTTTTCAACTGCATTCCCGATTCTCTTCTTCTGGAAGGCCCGGACAGGACCCTTTTTGAAGTGAACCACCTGATTCGAAACACTCTGCATTACGACACGTCCAACCACCTGATCGACAGCGGAGTGGATTTAGGGCTGTGCCTGTGTTTTCCGGAAAGAAAAAAGGTTGTTTTTGCGGGCGCGGGGCTCTCGCTCTACTGCTTCGACGGACGTGAGGTGCGGGAGATCCGGGGCGACAGGAAAGGACTCGGCTATGAACGTTCGGATGCCGCTTCCCTCTACGCCAGTCATGAAATCAGTGCGGCGGAGGAAATGAAGTTCTATCTTTCATCAGACGGCATTCTGGATCAACCCGGAGGGGAAAACGGATTTGGGTTGGGAAGGGAGCGGTTGAGGGAGATGATCGGTTCGATCGCGATGCTGCCGATGAGCGAGCAGGAGGATGCTCTAAGGCTCAGGAT
>JAEZHY010000296.1 GCA_023416335.1 Pseudomonadota bacterium
GCTCTGAGTTCCTGAGAACCAGGAAGGACGGCAGAGCAAAAACCCCATAGATTATCCCGGCAAGGAGCACGATCGATATGCCGCGTGGAACGTCCGGAATCATCACCGCCATGCAGAGCAAAGCGGAGAGTCCCCCGATGTAGCCCAATCCCCAGCCGATCCCGGATATTTTTTCGATTGACCATGGGGCGGCAATCTCCGGCAGATATGCGTTATAGAAAGTCATTGCCGTCGTATATCCGACGTATCCCGCGCTCACAAGAAAAACCGCCGGGAACACCTGGCCCGGACCGGTAAAATAGAGAAGGCAGGTGGAGCCGATGGATATTCCGGCAAACAGCACCAGGAAGCTTTTCCTGGACCCTGTGACGTCGGCTATGGCTCCCAGGAGAGGCGAAAGCAGGACCGATACGGCCATAGCAATCGAAACGGCAAGGCCCCACAGGAAGTCCCCATATCCTTTGTCTCCTACTATCACCTCTTTGAAATAAAGGATAAAATAGGCGGTCAAGACGACCATCGAGAACCAGGCCATGCCGAAATCGTACAAAATCCAGGAAATCGTCTCTACTCTTAGCTTTTGCCTCACATCCCCCCCTGCCCCTGGATAAGAACGCCGCTCCATGTCCCTATTCGCGGAGCCAGCCGTTCCCGATCGCCTCTCTTATCATTCCTTCCGCATATTCCCAGAGGTCCGGAGCACCTTCATTCATAGGACTGTTCCTGCGGTAGACCTGTTCTTTTCTAATGCCGTGCTTTTGCCACATCAGTCCGCTGGTCCTGTGATTGTTCAGCAGCGGCTGGAAACGGTCGAGAGCCGCGGCGAACTTTGCCTCAGGCGTATCCCTTTCCTCGAATTCCTCCCAGAGCGCGCGGAATTCCTCACCCTGCCCTTCCGGAAGCAGGCCGAAAATGCGGTCCGCAGCGAGCTTTTCCCGGTCAGCCTTCCCATTGTTCCCCGCTTCGTCATAGCAGTACGTATCGCCGGCATCGATTTCGACAAGGTCGTGAACGAGGAGCATCTTCAGCACCCGAAAAAGATCCACCGGTTCTTTGGCATATTCGGAGAACACCATTGCAAGGAGCGCCAGGTGCCAGGAATGTTCGGCGGAATTTTCCCTCCGGGAACCATCCGTCAAAAGGGTCTGCCGGAGCACGCCTTTCAGTTTGTCCATTTCGGCTATAAATTCAATTTGCTTTGCCAATCTTTCAGAAGTCATTTTATTTCCAATCCCCGTTACCCCCGGTTTTCCAGCTTCCATCTTCCAACCTCGCCTTCCGCCTTCCTACCCCCGTTTTCCGACTCCGATATTGGGTATTCCATATACCTAATACTTAACCCTCTAATTCCCCCTTACGCCTGCTCTCAAGGTCACTTATAAGAAAAAATAGCACAAAGGAAGGCCGGAATCCAAGGCCGGAGGAAATGGGCTGTTTTCGCTTGCTTTGTTCAGGATGGAAAATGGTTTCAGCCGTAAATGCTTCCAGAGTAACCGAAATCTACAACCGGGCAGGCACCGTCATCAATCACGGTCCCAGGTCTTACACCCCTCGGACTCGTGATACAGTCCAGTTTTCGAAGGAAGCCCTCAATAAGCTGAAAACGTTTACCGGAAACAGCGACTACTCGAGTGAGGAACGTGAAAAGAGGGATCGCGAATTAAAGAGGAGTCTGAATATCCTCATGCGTGGCGAGGATGCCGGCCCCGAGCAGATCAGAAAAGCTTACCTCGAGGCCATCAAACGATATCACCCGGATCGTTTCAGCAACCTGCCCCCTGAGTTCCGCAAACTGGCCGAAGAAAAAGCCAAGGAAATAAACTCCGCCTACAGCCGCCTGAGAAATCCATAGTCGCACTTCCCCCAAAAATTTCCGTTCTTCCATTAGTTAAGTCGCCGGAGGCAATTCAGAAACGTCGAACCAGAAAGTCTTGAGGGCGGACAATGCGTGAACCAGGTCGTTAAAGGAAACAGGCTTCACAACAACGGCATTAGCGCCAAACTCATAACACTTCTTAATGCTCGTTTCATCTCTGGATGTAGTTAGAATCACGATTGGGAGTAATCGAAAAGAATCATCCGAACGAATTGCCTTCAAAACCTCAAATCCATCCATTCGCGGCATATTCAGGTCAAGCAGGATGAGGTCCGGCCTAACGGAGCTGGGATCGGCAAATCTCCCTCGATGTTCGAGAAAATCCATCAACTCCAGTCCATCTTCAACCGCATGAATGCAGCAGTTCACATCGATGCTCCTGAATGCATCCTGTACAAACGAGCGATCGTCTTCATCATCGTCGGCTACGAGAATTTCCAGTTTTTGCTTTAGTTTCGGCATGGAATATCGTTCTTCCTTTTTGGAACACCTTTGCCAGTGATCCGGGAGTTCTGTAGCAATTGTGTCGTAAATTCGGTCCCGAGGGGCCCCAATCCTTTTTTGACCAACTACCGCCAACAATCGGAAGCTCAATTATAAATATGGCGCCCTGCCCCTCTCCTCCAATTCTCATTAGTATAACAGATCGATAAAGTAGACTACGGCATATCGAGCCGGGTATTTGCCTAAACTAGGCAGTGTGTTCGGCGGGGAAGTCCGATCCGTTTTGCTTGGACGTAATTGCAGACCTGTAGTAGAAATTGAAGCAGACAATCAGAGAATCTGAACGCGTGTACGACTCTCTTGCACCACAAGGGGGCTAAATGGAAAAGACCGCCTTTCGCGTTCTGTCACCTACCGCAATTCTCGGATACGGCTTTCCCGAGGAATCCTTCCGGCGCGGGATGGACGAGAACCCCGATTTGATCGCCGTCGATGCCGGCAGTACCGATCCGGGACCGTATTATCTCGGGTCCGGCAAATCTTTCACCTCTCGATCTGCGGTCAAGCGCGATCTGGATCTGATGCTCCGGGCGGCCGTCGAACACTCGATCCCCCTGGTAATCGGGTCTGCGGGAGGTGCAGGCGCTCGAAGCCATGTCGCATGGTCTGTCGAAGTCATCCGGGAACTGGCCTCAGAGCATCGATTGCGGTTTCCCATGGCTGTAGTTTATGCGGACGTGGAAAAAGAAGATGTCTTCCGAGCTTTTGAAAAAGGCCGCGTCCGGGCTCTTCCTCCCGCTCCCGAAATACTTACGCGAGACATAGAACAATGCACGGCCATCGTCGCCCAGATGGGTGCGCAACCGGTACTCCAGGCGATTGAATCGGGATTCCAGATAATTCTTTGCGGACGGTGTTACGATCCGATCCCATTCGCGGCCCACGCTATAAAACTCGGCTACGATCCCGGGCTCGCTCTGGACATGGGGAAAATTCTGGAGTGCGCGGCAATAGCCGCTTCCTCCGGTTCCGGCCGCGATTGCGTTATGGGAACTCTTTATGAGGACTGTTTCGAACTCCAATCGCTGAACCCCGCGCGCAGGTTCACACGCATTTCGACGGCGGCGCATTCCCCTTTATGAGAAATCGGATCCGTACCTTCTGCACGGTCCGGGGGGAGCGCTCGATCTGAGCCGCACGAGTTTTGACCCCATAGATCCGGAGCGCGTTCGTGTCTCCGGGTCGCGATTTATTCCGTCCCCTTCCTACGCGGTCAAGCTCGAGGGAGTCAGGCATGCGGGATTCCGTTCCATCTCAATAGCCGGAACACCCTCGCGGTCAAATGCACCAGGGTACGCCGGGTCGCTTCCGGCTCCCCCGGAGACACGGATGTTTACGGGGCTCAACAGCACGCCCCCCTGCTGTATCTTGAGGTCCCTCTCCCCGAAGATTAGATGAGACCGCCCTAAGCAAAAGCCTCATCCCCCCACCGCCTCGCCCATGGTGGGCCGGCAGACGAAGGAAGTGCCCCTATCCCGGCGGACGTTTATTCATGAAAATAAAGTATTATAGTATAGATACTAAGAGGTAACGGGAGGTCGAAGATGAAAGTGAGAAAATTCCTCAGTCTTTTAGCTGTTTCCGTTTTGCTCGCCTCAGCCCCGTATGCCTCACAGCAACAGGACCGGCAGAAAGGGCAGGCGGACAGGGACAAAGGGATTGAACAGCCGCATACATCGGGTTCCTATGTTTACGAGTGGCCATTTCCTGAGTCCGGAGAAAGACCGAGCCACTACCCTCCATATTATCAGGATACACACTGATGCACCGAAGCCGGGGACTCCCCCGGCTATTTTCTTTCGACAAAACGTTTACAGTCCTCCTTACTCTATTGCTAAAAATAGAAGAAAATCTATTCTTCCCCACTTTAAAACTCCGAAGACAAGCCTTATCAATAAGGCAACTGTTTAACCTTCATAGAGAGGCATAGGGACTCCGGAATACCAATAGCCTCTCTTACATTTACTCCGGCTTATCCGCCCCGGTTTTTACCCCCACCCCTCGCATGGAGGAAGAAAAATGTCACCTTATGTTCCTTTTTTCCTGATCGTCGGACTAGCGGCTGCTCTGCTCTTCGGTTTCGGCTCTTCCATACTCAAAAAGAAGAGAGATTATGATGTGGAATGGCTGAAGCGCAGCCGCAGGATATCCATGCCCGACAATCCCTTCTATCTGCAGGTCCATGAGCTTCAGCTTTGCGTGGCCTGCGAATCCGTTCACCTGACGGACCGCTGCCCCAGATGCGCAAGCGATGTGACCATCCCGTTGGTCCGCGTTGTCCAGTCGACTCGCGGAATCCAGTTTCCAATCAGGAAAGAGGAACTTCCAGCCAACGTTATCGAGTTGCCGCTGCCGGGCAGAAGCAGCCAGTGATTCCGGCAACACACTCTGTCTCACCCTTGAAAAGCTGAAATACTCGAAACAGGTTTCGCATTCCCCGGCCGGTTACCTGATAGCGGCCAGTATTCCATCTATTCCCCGGGGGCTCAAAACGCTACGCTCCCGGGGACCTTCCGGTACGCTCCCATCCGTCTTTACCTATTTGACAAATCGGTACGACTACCCTAACCTCTCGACGGATGCGTCTTCGCGACAATTCCGAGGTTGACTCGTTTGAATGCCGTATCGCCGGCGGGCGATTCTTTTCCTTTAAACATATATACCTGGAGGCGAGCAAATGTCCCGGCTCAGAATTACTCTGCTGGCTCTTTTCCTGTGTTTGTTCCCCCTGTGCTGTTTTGCCGTGACTCCTTTCGAAATATTTGAAGGGAGCGCTCTGAATACAGTCGTGAAAAGAAACAAACTGATCGTCGGCATGGAAGTCAAATTCTTTCCCTTCGAATATGCCGACACCAGCGGCAAGCCGACCGGATTCGACGTGGAACTGGCAAATCTCGCCGCAAGAGAACTGGGAGTGGAAATCGAAATCCGGGACATCGAGTTCAGCGGACTGATTCCTTCGCTCCAGGGCGGGAAAATAGACATGATCATTTCGGGCATGACTCGAACTCTTACCCGGGCAAAGACCGTCACATTCACTCAACCCTATTTTGAAACCGGCCTTTGTGCGCTCCTGAGCAACAAGAAGGCCCCCGACGTCACGCAGATCGACCAGTTGGACCAAACGGGCCGCGTCATAGCGGTAAAGCTGGGCACGACGGGAGACATAGTGGCGACCAGGCGGTTTCCTAAAGCCACGATAAACCGTTTCAAAGAAGAAACCGCCTGTGTGATGGAGGTCGCGGCCGGCAGGGCGGACGCCTTCCTCTACGATCAGCTCTCCATAAGCAAGCACCAGAAGGACAACCCCAATACTACCCATGCCATTCTCAAGCCGTTCACCTATGAGCCGTACGCGATAGCGATCAGAAGCGGCGACTTCGATTTTCTGAACTGGCTGAACCTTTTCCTGGAGACGATAAAAGCAGATGGCCGATACCGGGAGCTTTACCAGAAATACTTCAGCGATCTTCAGCAGTGACAGGGAAAAACCCAATACTTTTCTCTGCCTGGCCATAGCCTCTTTCGGCACGCTCTTTCTCTACCTGCTGTTCAGTCGGATGGAATACCCATGGAACTGGCGGGTCACCTGGGAATACCGCAGGCTCTACCTCCAGGGGCTGGAATACACCCTGGCCATATCGGTCGGAGCCATCTGCCTGGGTCTTGTTCTCGGGCTTGCCGGAGGTTTTGCAAGGATCTCCGACAACGCGTTCGCGCGTGAAACAGCAAGGCTCTACGTCATCATCTTTCGGGGCACGCCCCTCCTGATCCAGATTTACATCTTCTATTTCTGCATTGCCGCGGCGATCTACTACGAGAATGCCGTCGTGATCGGTACTTTTACCCTCGCTGCATTTTCCGGGGCATACATAACGGAAATCGTACGGGCAGGCATTGAATCGGTGGAACGGGGGCAGGCGGAAGCAGCCCTCTCGACCGGCCTCACCCGCAGCCAGGCGTTACGCTATGTTGTTTTTCCGCAGGCCGTCCGACGCATCATCCCACCCATAACCGGACAGTTCGTCTCGCTCATCAAGGACTCCTCGCTCCTCTCGGTGATCTCCGTCCGGGAGCTGACAAAATCCTCGGAGGTAATAAACGCAACGACTTACAAGACGTTCGAGGCATATCTGCCGCTTGCTTTCCTGTACCTGCTCCTGACCTTTCCCCTTTCGCACCTGACGCAGCGGCTCGAGCGGAAATTGAAGACCGACTGATACCGAAAAACCTTCGGCGAATTCTTCTCGCTTGGGCTTGACTTGCGCGCTGAGATTTAGTATTTTCACCTTTCGTTGGGGGATCGTCCAGCGGCAGGACTGCAGACTCTGGATCTGCCTACCAAGGTTCGAATCCTTGTCCCCCAGCCATTTTTGTTTTTAGGGTCCCATCGTCTAGTGGCCTAGGATAACGGCCTCTCACGCCGTAGACACGGGTTCGAACCCCGTTGGGACTATGAGGTAAGTCAAGGGGTTACGGAGCTCTCCGTAGCCCCTTCTGTTTTGGAAGGGATGTTTGGAAGGGACCGTGAGTAGTTCGAGGCAATCGTGTCCATGAGGGCAGAGAGACCATTGTAAACCGGGCGAAGGTACGTTTCCGTTGTTGATAACCGCTTGTGCCTATAGAGTTGCTGAGCGGTCTTCATTGACATGTTGTTTTTGTCGGTCAAAATCGAACCCACGAAACGCCTTATCCCGTAGATTTCGAGCCATATTTGTACCTATCCCACTAATTATACACACTTCTTAAACTTCTTATTTCTTCAATGTTGCTGGCCGCCTGCGGAACTTTCGCATTGCGCGGCACGGGAAATGCCCACCCGAAACGCGCCGGTGCTGGATCCGCAAGTCCGGAGGATTACAAGTTAGAAGGGTGTTTCCCTCCCTTAACTCTTCGCTTTCCATCTCATTTCCTGAATTTCGTTTGCACTTCAGACTAGTTGGCGTACCTTAACCGAAACACTTTGATTGCATCAGACCGACAGATCGTGACCGAACCCATGATCAGGACTGCCCAAATAGTTCTGGACTGATTTGTTCCCTGCGGAGGAGTAACTATGAAGACTTGGCTCATGACGGCAATTCCTAATTTAGAGCGACTGTACAGGGGGCATCGAGGCTATGAGGATGAACTGCAAACCGTCTATAGGTACGACAGCTTTGTCCCCAATCACCGCAATGTTTTTCGGTAGGAGACGAGAGGAAGGGATTGAGGCATCTTACAAGGATGGGGTGCTTCAGGTTAATATCCCTAAATCTGAAACAACCAGGCAGAAGAAAATCGAGGTTAAATCGGAGTAAGCGGGAAAGAGTCATTGAGCTTTAAAAGGCGGAATTACCCCGCTTTTTTCGTCCCTAGATGATGCAGGAGGTAGGATCATTATGCCTCTTTACGAGTTCAAGTGTAAAGATTGTGGACTTATTTTCGAGGAGCTTGTCTTCTATAGCGACATTAAAGAGGTACTTTGCCCAAAGTGCTCAGGGAATGCAGAAAGAGTCCTCTCAACTCTCAGTCTGAACATCCCCGATGAAGACTGCTTAAAGTTTCCGAAGGGAGAACCTCGGGAGATGTGCACGGAGTGCAAACATGGCGGTGGAGCCTGCCCATATTCGGCCTAACAGATTTATTCATCTATGACGTCCATTGCCTGTGAGCACTTTTACCGGAGTGTTTGCGGTAATCAAGTGAATCGGCGCCTTGTTAGGTCGTCCATGTCCTCCCCGGATGCGATGATGAAGGGTCGGTTGATCAGTTGGTAAGACTTTGTATCCATCTCACTCCTTTAGAGATCTCAAAATTGCAGTGTGTCAGAATAAGAGATCTGCGATGCCTACTGCCTTCGGGAATCATCCCGTATCGCTTTGCAAGATGAGAAAATGTCTATTACGTCAATATTGTCGGTTCTTTTTACATTCCGAAAAAGACTGAAACTAATTGGAATAACTAATAATATGTTGGTATGAGTTTGGGGCGTTGCTTAAAGTGTCGGGATATTTTACATGTTTTTGCGATTGGGCGGTGAGCTATTCATCTTTTCGGGGTTCTGACGGATCGTATTTTGGTCCAACCCGTATTGGACCTTGGTCCAAGAGGTGTCGCCCGCCTTACTTAAAGATAAAAGTTAGCAACTAAATCACAACATGCTGATCATGCAATTACATTTTTATTCCTCTTCAAAAACAACCTCCCTTCTATCGAACAAAAATGTACCGCGCGACTGCTAACCTGCATTGTGACGCAAAAAAAGAAACAAAAATCGAGTACGGAGTTTGCTCTTCCTTACGGGAAAAAGGCCGTTGGCTACAAGTTTCGAATTGCCGAAGGGAGGAGCAGGAGAGATGGGTTGCTCGCAATCCTCGGCAT
>JAEZHY010000300.1 GCA_023416335.1 Pseudomonadota bacterium
CTCCGAGACCGTGTCGTAACCGACCGGGGCAGGGCTGGTTTTCATCGACAACACGACACAGTCTCTCCACTTCACCCATCCGGCCTTATCCTGTTGTTTTCTTTCGTGTATTTCGTGCCTTTCGTGGTTGGAAAGTCTTTGTCTTTGTACTTTGGTTGCGGCTGTGCTGCCCCAGGTATTTCGTGGTCGATGTATTTGTTTTTGTCTTTGACTTTCAGCCTTTTGTTTATATGAAGTTCAGTCCTCTTGCGCCGCCGCCGGCCTGGTCGATTATGCGTTCCGCTTCTTCCTCTCCAACGCCGTAATCCGAAAAGCCGGTGGACACACCCAGACTTTCCAGAAATCTTTCCAATACATTCGGAGCATCCTCGAGATCTTCACCGAATATTTTCTTCAAGACCACATTCCGCCTGGGATCTCTCCCGATCGCCTTGCGCAGGACAAGGGGCAGGCAGAAGGAACAGGCAATTCCATGCGAAAGGCCATGACGCAGGGTCATCGGATAGGATATTGAGTGGGCAAGGGCTGTCTGGGTATTCGAAAACGCCAGGCCCGCAAAAAGAGCAGCCTTGGCCATACCGGCTCGCAATCGGATCTGGTCGGGATGTTTCATGAGTTCCGGCAGGAAAAGAAATATCCTGATTGCGGCATGCACCGCCATAAGGTCCGAGATGGGGTTTGCATTCCGGTTCCAGATCGCCTCAAGAGCATGCGAGAGGGCATCGAGTCCGCTTGCCAGAGTCGGATCGGGCGGAAGAGTTTTGGTGAGAGACGGATCGACCAGCGCTGCTTCCGGGAATAGTCCGGCATGATGCAAAGAATACTTGATGCCTGCCGTCCTATCCCAGAAAGTGGCCCAGGGAGTTACCTCACTGCCGGTTCCGGCGGTCGTGGGAACGGCTATCACGGGGAGCGCGGTGAGAGAGGCAGCGTTCCCGGCGGCGATCGCTTCAATTATTCCCGAGAAATTTCCGTCCGGAGAGGTCGTCGCAAGAATCTTCCCCGTATCCATCACGCTTCCCCCGCCAAGGGCAACGATCACTTCGGCCGTTTTGAAGACATGACGCGCACAATTGTAGAGATCGTGCAGGTCGCCGGCTTCCGGGAGCGCCGGGACATCGTCGATCAGCCCGACAAGAAGATTGCCGGTGAGTTTTTCGATCCTGTGGAGCAGGTCGCTGTATGAGGCCTCTGGGTAAGCGAGCACCAAAGCCCTCCGCCCGCCCAGAATATTTTGAAGCGCATCCAGGCATCCTTCCCCGAAATGCACTCTTACCGGGTTGTAATAGTTCGATGTTTCCATGGTGTTATCCGATCAGATGGTTATGCGCCTTATCCAGGCAGAGCATAAATCGATTGCCGAAACGAACAGGATTATCACGATGAGCAGGGCAGCGGTCTCAGCATAATGAAAACTTCGGATTTCTTCATAGAGCACAACCCCGATACCTCCCGCCCCGACCATGCCCACAACGGAAGCCGAACGCACGTTGGCCTCGAACCGGTAGAGCGAATAGGATATCCACAGGGGCAGGACCTGTGGAATGACGCCGTAAACGATCTCTTCCAGGGCGTTTGCCCCTGTTGCCCGCACACCCTCGACCGGACGCGGATCGATTGCTTCGACTGCTTCGGCAAAAAGTTTCGCGAGAGTGCCGGTAGTATGCACCCAGAGCGCAAGCACGCCGGCAAACGGCCCAAGGCCGACCGCAACGATAAAGAGCATTGCAAAGACCATTTCGTTGATGGCGCGACATGCATCCATAAACCGCCGCACCGGCTGGTAGACCCAGGCGGGAACGATATTCTCGGAAGACATGAGGCCGAAGGGGACGGCGCACATGATTGCCAGTACCGTCCCCCACACGGCTATCTGAAACGTGACCAGCATCTCGTCCAGGTAGAGGCGCCAGTCGCGGAAATTCGGCGGGAAAAACTCTTTTGTGAATTTGGCCATATTCCCGGAATCGCGGAAAAGATCCAGCGGGCGCATGTCCGCGCCATTCCAGGCCCAGGCGAGCAACAGAATCACGACGGCCCAGGCAAGAGGTTTTGCAAAACCCGGCCTGCCCGGGAGTCTAGGTAGAACAGTGTTCTCAAGCATGCTTCACGTCCGCGGATCTAGTTGGACTTCTTGCCGTCAAGGGCTGCCAGTTGCTTGTCCAGTTCGGCCAGTTTGACCTTCCGTTCGCTTTCCGAGAGCGTGGTGTCCGCTTCAACTTTCTGCTTTGTCTTGAAAAGTTCGAGCTGTCTTACAGGGATCAGCTGTACATTGCTCGAAACCCGAAACCCACCGTAGTTGTAGATGCCTTTCATCACTTCACGGCCGTGTTCGGTTTCACCGTATGCAACAACAAAATCCCTGATCTTCTTTTTGGCATCCTCGTTGAGGTCCTTGCGCCATACAATCGGATCGGAAGGAATCATGGGCGATGTCCACAGAATCCTTATCTGCGCGGCTTTCTCAGGCGAATTGGCCTTCAGCTTCTCCAGCTCTTCCGAATTATTCGTTGCCACGTCCACCTGCCGATTCAATACCGCAGCCAGATTCGCTCCATGGCTGGCAGTCGTCATGGTCTTGAAGTGCGCCTTCGGATCGATGCCGTTCTTTGCGAAAACGTAGAAGCCCGGCACGAGGTTGCCGGAGGTCGAGTTCGGGTCGCCGTTTCCAAACGTAAATTGCTTTCCGTTTCGCAGGAATTCGTCCAGAGATTTTACCGGACTGTCCTGATGGGTGATCAGGTAGGAATAATATCCGAGGGTTCCATCCGCATAAACGAGTTGGGCGAAGACCTCGGCATCTGCCCTGTCGACTGCTTCAATGGCTGCCTTGTTGCCCATCCATGCAAACTGCACCTTATTGAATCGCATCCCTTCGATTATTCCGGCATAGTCGGAAGCAAAGAAGGCGGTCACCTTCAAGCCTGTAGCCTTGTTGAGATCGTCAACGAAGGGCTGCCACGCCTGCTTTAGCGCCGCGCTCGCGTCTGTGGATATGACGCCGAAATTCAGCTCGGTTTGAGCGTTTGCAGACACCGCCGGAGCGAAAAGAATGCCTGCGACCAGGGAAAAAATTACGAACAAGCTGCTTTGCCTCATTTGAATGTCCCTCTCCTTTTTGGTTAAAAGATCACAAATGTTTATGCGGCTTCGGGCTGCAGGCGGGGGACCTGCGCCGGAGCCGGGAAAATGGTATCCCTGCCTAGCAGTTCAGCACCGGCATCCCCGTACAAGTCTCCGAGCAATTGGGGCGTCAGGGCCTGCACCGGACCGTCGAAGACGATATGCCCCTTGTTTAGAGCTATGACTCGCGAGCAGTATCGCAGCGCCATGTCCACCTGGTGCAGCGACACAAGAACCGTGCGCCCCTGCTCGCGGTTTATCCGGGTAAGGATTTCCATAACGTTGCACGCCGATTCGGGATCGAGCGACGCAATCGGCTCATCCGCCAGTATTACCCGTGCGTTCTGAACCAGGCTGCGGGCAATTGCGGCACGCTGCTGCTGGCCTCCGGAAAGAGTCGATGTCCGCTGCCTGGCGTACTCAGCCATGCCCACCTGGCGGAGGGCCTTCATTCCTTCCTCTGTCTCGCTTTTCGTGAACCAGCGCAGCAGGCTTCGGTAAGTTGGAATGCGGAAAAGCATACCGGCCAGGACATTCGTGATAAGCGGAAGGCGGCCTGCAAGGTTGAACTGCTGAAAGATGAATCCGATCTCGGCGCGGATCCTGCGCACATTCCGCATGATCCGGCCTTTTTCCTGCACAACCCGGTTTCCCACCCTGATGCAGGATTCCGTTTCCCTGTCGCCGGAGATAAACCCGGCGATATGCCTCAGCAAAGTCGATTTGCCAGAGCCCGAAGCTCCGATAAGGGCTACGAGTTCACCTTCACCGATCTCGAACGAGATATCCTGGAGTACCTTCCGACAGTTAAAAGATTTGCAGAGGCACGCTATCGATATGGCAGCCGACACTGATATTCTCCTCAAATACTACCGGTTGATGGGTTGAGACGAACAGATCACGGGACATTTCTAGAGGATCTTTGTTACACGCATGTTCCACACGTGTTACATTTTGCAGACGTCGATATGAATGCGAGGCGATTACCGGGATGGTTTGGAGGGGGAGGGACTCGCCTGGTTCTGGAAGCCAAAAGGGGGAGAGCTGTCAGGCAACGAACGAGCCGGACCGAACCCGTGAGTCCTTCCCAATTATGGTGTTCTAACTCCTAATTTAGTGGAATCATGTTACCGTTTGATTTCGGAGGGGTGACTTTTTCGAGAAAACTTGAATATGCATGGTTTGGGTATTCTCAGCAAAACACCGGAAGTCATGAAGATAATGGCACTCCTGTAGATTTAGGATAAAATCGTAATTTCTTTCGGTCTATTGCCTGGCCTTGCCGTTGAGGTTCATCAGCAAAGCCCCCAGGTTCTCTTTTGTTCCTCTTAAGCCCAGTTTTCTCCTGATGTTTGCCCTGTGCGTCTGTATGGTCTTTTCGGAAAGACCGAGAACATTGGCGATTTCAGCCGTTGTTTTGCCTTCCTTTACCAGGGCCGCAACATGTATCTCGGTGCGTGTCAGATTGGTGGCAAGCGATCCAAGTCTGCTGCTGAAAGAGGATGCGATTTCGTTCAGATGCGATTGGAGCGTCTCGACCAGGGCACTCTGCATGCTGTTCAAATCGCTGTGTCTCAACTTCCACAGGATGGGGGAGATAAGGTCCCTTACGTTCCTGGTAATCGCTTGCTCGAAGGCCCTTCTATCTTCTTCCCTTTGCTTGTAGACTACTCGCAGGGCGGTATTCAACTCTTCCAGGTGTTCCGACTTCTCCTTGAGTTCGCGAACTCGCTTCTCCAGTTCCGTCTGGGTATTCTTTACTTCCTCTTCCATGCGTCTGCAGTCGGTGGAATCGAACAAAATCCCGATAAATCGGACTGCATTGCCGTCAGCCTCGTAAAAGAATCGTCCAAAAGACGACAACCAAACCAAATCGCCTGAATTGGGACGGATAATCCGGTGCTCCGACGAATACACAGTATGATCGCGCCTGGCGCTTTCAAAGTCGCTCCGGACTTTATCAATATCGTCCGGATGAGTTATTCCAAGGCACATCTCGAGAGTTGCCTCTCCGTTCGGGTGCGGCTCATATCCTAACAGTCTGAACAGGTTCTCAGACCAGAATGCCGTATTAGCTCTCAAATCGCAATCCCATGTGCCCATCCCGGCTTTTTGAACGGCCAAGCCCAGCCGCGCCTCGCTTTTGCGCAATGCCTCATCGGCCTGCATCAGTGCAGAGATATTTTCACAGACGATCAGGATGACCTGCTCGTCGTTGAACTGCTGCACGGCCCTCGCAGCTTCCTTCAGCCACACGATGCTTCCATCCTTGCGCACCTTGCGAGTTTCCCATTGTATAACCTCCCCCGGTCTTTCCAGGCAGAACGCAATTCGACGACGGGCCAACTCCCTGTCTTCTTCGGGAACCAACAAAAGGATGTTTGTTCCTGCCAGATCCTCGGGCAGGTACCCCAGTTCGACTGCTCCAAATCTGTTGACGGAAAGCACGGCGGATTGAGAGTCGATGATGAAACAAATTGCGGGACTCTCCTCATAGAGAACCTGAAAGCGTTTCGCTGTCTCTCGAAGAGCCTGCTCGCGCATCCGGCACTCTGTGTTCTCCATGTGTAAAATCAGGACATACTTCCCCTCTTCGACAAGAGCGGCTTTTACCAGAAACCAGCGCTTCTCGGTTGGAGAATGGCAAGGGTATTCCAGGGCGAATTCCCGGGTCTCTCCCCGCAGAATGGCACCAATCCCATCAAGTGCCTCTATGGCCGATTCATCCCCGCTGCCCACCGCCCTGCGACAGACGTTCAGGTAGTTTACACCGGATGAAACTCGTCTTAGATCCGTCACGCCATTTTCCAGGGCAAATCGCAGCCATGCATTGTTCACGTAGTGGATAGTACCGTCATTTCCTATGACGCAGGCGATAAATGGGAAGGAATCATACGCATGCCAGCCAGCCATAAGAGTCTACTCGCTTCCTTGGCTGTAAAACGGCTCTATCGATAAAAGCTGATAGAAAATCTTAGCCTTGTTTTCTGAAGGACACTCTTCCAGCTTCGGTCTAATCTAATTACTCCTGACCTGATTCCAACCTTATTTTTTCGGATGACGCCTTTACCCCCTGCAAAGACTTACAGAAAACGGCGGCCAATGAGCATGTAGAATCCATACACAATCTTTACTCACCCGCTAAGTATTGATATCGACCCGATCACAAAGTATCTTCAATAGATGGCACCGATATAAAAGGTGCTCAAATTGCAATCACGCAGAGCGCACGGTGATGTGATGGCAATTCTTTAGATCAAGCACCATCGATTGGGAGGTTGCCATGACTTGTGGGTCGGCCGTACCAAAACGCAGGGGCGATTCAAGACCTGCCAACAGGAGAGGGTCTGCGTGCACTCGCGCCCAGATCCATTTTATGCCCAAAGCCGTTCGGTTTCGATCGGGTGTGCCAAATGCAGGAAAAGCGATAATTGACCTTGTGCCCGTATTAGACGAGTTTCTTTCGGCTCGCGATCTGACCGACGTATGGAATGTCATCCACAAATCCGTTCAGCATCTTACGGGGGCGGACACAGCAACATTCAATCTTCGAAAAGAAATCCTGCATGATCATGCCAACGCGCGGACAATCAACCTGCTGAAAGCGAAAGGCTTTCCGATCGACAGCTACATAACGAAGCAGGTCATCAATCGACCGGAACCTGTAATTATTGATGATATACAGTCAGACGAACAAGTTCCCAGTGCGATCCGCCGATCAAGCCCATTCAGAAGCCTTATTATGGTCCCCGTCCGGCAGGACCATCCAATCGGAACAATCGGTGCTTATTGGTCTGAACACTTTTCCCAATTATCGGAGATGGTTGGAGCCCTTCAGTTCCTGGGTGAACTTGCTTCTTTTGCCGTCGGCCAAATCGAACGGCAGCACGATCGGGAACTGAAGGCAAGGATCATCCGTGACAGTGAAAAGCGATATCAGGTCATTGGAGAAATTCTCCCTTACGGGGTCTGGTGGGCCGACCGCGATGGGCGTCCCGAGTATGTGAGTCCAACATTCCTGAGTCTTCTGGATATGTCGATGGAGGAGGTTCGTGCTTACGGATGGTCCAGGCGGATTGTTCAAGAGGATGCCGAGGCGGCCACCAGGAAATGGCTCAACTGCGTCCAAACCGGCACTCCCTGGGATCATATATTTCGAATTTCAGACGGTGAGGGAAGGATTCGCACGGTTCTTTCAAGGGGCCTTCCGGTAATGGACGAAAAAGGACGAATCAGCAGTTGGACGGGCATTAACCTTGATATCACAGCCTTCGTGCAGTCGGAAGAAGCCTTGCGGATCAGCGAGGAACGACTGCGCCTGGCTTTGGAATCAGCGGACCTGGGCACATGGGATTATGAC
>JAEZHY010000009.1 GCA_023416335.1 Pseudomonadota bacterium
GCATTGAGCGAAGGCTCGTCTCCGAATTTGCTGCGCAATTCTTCCAGGCCTGCGTCCAATTCTCTTCGAAACTCATCTACAGAGTTCGATTTTCTGACCGATTCCATGAGGATTCCCCTATTGCTTATGAAATTGAATACTTGATTATATCAGGCTCAATGACCAAAGGCTCACGTCAACAGCATGGAGGGGGCGTTTGCCGCTTTAAAGCGAGCCGCCTGTTTGATTTACGTTACCGGGTTTGAATGATTCGTTTGAGAAGGGAAAATGCCGGATGGTTTGAAGACAAAAGCCAAAGGCATGCTCACATCAGGGTCTCCCTTCCGGGAGATATGAAAATGGAGCTGCAAATGAACGTTGGCGCAACATGCCGAACATTTGGCAGCTCCGATCGCCGTGCACGATATTAGGGGAGGGACCGGCAAAAGGTCCCGTTACAAACCCGATATTTATTCCTTAACCCAACCTTTGGAGCGCATGCACCTGTCAAAGACTTTCATGTCCCCCCCGCCTCCACCGCCCATCTCCCCGGGGAAAGCAGGAGTATTGGCCAGCATTGCTTCCCGGGTGCATGCTCTCTGGTCTTCGTCGAGCTGCTCTTTCGTTTTGCCTTCCGTCGATACCCACGTGACGCTGAACTCCAGCTTGCGGGGAAAATCCACAAGAGAACACCCTGCAATCGCCGTTACGCAGACAGCCCCGGCAACTACTTTCAATAACAGTTTTCCCTTCCCAGACCTCATGAACCGATCCTTCTTTCCCTGGTGTCGAAATTTTCAATTTCCATTTTGAAGACTTTGCGGGGCGAGAGAGATTCCGATGGGTTTGCGCCCAGAGCCGTGCCGCTGCCGGCACTATTTTGCTGAGTGAACCTGCGAACTCAATTCCCGATCGGTGCAAAACGGGCCGTTCCCGGATCCGGCCATTCCGCCGCCGAATGTTTCAGGAACGGAATTCTATGCTTTTTGTCCGACATTCACAAGCCCGATGAAGCCCGCCCCGTCTCGGAAACGGAAGTTTCCGCATTTATGTAGACAAAGCGCTCGGCCCTTTCGTCTATTTGATTGTTGGGAGTTGATGGACCCCAATCCCGTTGAAACCCTAGGCTCATGGGACTCGTGAGCAGGGTAAAAGTTTGATGGAGGGAAACATGAAGCGCTTCGCAAAGACTATTCTGATCGCCCTGGCAGTTATTGCCTCTCTGGTTCTTGTTCAGCCGGCCAATGCATGGGATGGGCACGGCGGGTATTATCGTCACGGCGGGTATCACGGGTACTATCACGGCGGCTGGGGCTGGGGTTGGGGACCGCGCGTGTATGTGGGAGTTCCGGCGCCTTACTACTGGTATCCACCGTATTACACCTATTCCCCTTCTTACTATTACCGTCCTTATCCGTATTACATGTACCCGTATTACCCTTACTACGGCGGCACGGCGGATGGTAATTCAGAACCGGGTTTTCCGTACTATTATGAGCCGGCGCATTAGAGAAGCGGGCAGTCGGTTGTAAGTTTTGACCGTCTCCCGTCCATTACTCACAATGCTTTTTTTAACGATCAAGAATCCCGCTGGTTCCCAAGCTCCGGCTTGGGGACCTCGTCCCGGTAGCTTAGCTGCTCTTCGGCGTCGCGTCACTGATGTTTCCGGGAGTCGAATCGGGTACCAAGGACAATTTCTTTTCCAAGCTTCAAGCATCCATTGCCGTGGAACTTTCCGCGCGATACAATCCCACGCTAACACTTAAAAGAGCTTCCGGCCGGTAATTCCTCGTAAACCACGAATGATTACTGCAAAGTGAATAAAACCCAAATGCCAAGAAAACTCAGCAACGTTTCCTGTTGTTTAGCGGTCCTTCTGCTTTTCTGCGTAAACACCTGCGCAGGGAATGGTCAGGCCCAAACAGAAAACACTCCTCAAATCATCGATTACCTGATCGATACCGTAGCCCAATCCAACCTCACTTTCGTCAGGAACGGCGAAAAGCATTCATGCGATGCGGCGGCGGAGCATATCAAAAAGAAGTACGAGTATTTTCGGGCAAAAATCAAAAGTCCCGAAGACTTCATATGCCTTTGCGCGTCGAAGAGCCTTCTTTCCGGCAAGCCTTACATGGTGATCACGGATGAGGGCGCCATCCCGATGTCGACATGGCTGGAAAAGAAACTCGCCGAGCATGAAAAGAAATGAACCCTTTCCGATTCCATACAATGGTGCTTCAGCTGCGATGGACTCCGATGAGGGTCACGGCAGCAAGACTTGTTCTGAAAAAGTATGTCGGATAAAAAGTAGTTTAGGACTTACTTCGAGCAGCCGTCGCGGGCTCTCCGAAAAATTCTCAATTGTTTGCAGATTGGAAGGTACTGAAAATTGCGCTTCCATAATGGCGCGAAGCTCGGAAGCGTCGGGGCATCGACATCTCAGTTTATCTCGTTCTTGTAATTCGGCATCAATGGCCAATTCTCATTTAACAGGCGGAAGAGGTTAAATTTGGAAAGCAGGTTAACGAAATCAGAGCATAGGGAAGCAAAAGCGTACAATGCCTAAAAGGCTCCAAGGATGATTCCCTATTGATTCCCGGAATTTCTCTGACTTCACCGACACTTGCTCCCCCAAAATTGCCGTTGCTTCACAAGCATGGACGTATCTGGCACCACAATCATAGGTTTCAACCCGGTATCAGACCCCACCCCCCTGCAATCGCAGGTGGAATAGAAGACTTGAGTCTGTTCAAGGTTGCACACGGATCGAGACAATTTTGGACACAAAAAAGGGACTCAGTCATCAGACTGAATCCCTGCTAATTTCTCCCGGGTTGCCGAAGCGGGGACTCGAACCCCGACAGGAATACTCCCACTAGACCCTGAACCTAGCGCGTCTACCAGTTCCGCCACTTCGGCAAATCTCTTGAAAAACAATGTCAAATATCGTATTCTAAAAGTCTTTGCCTGTCAAGGCGTTTTCCAGCTTTTTTTCGGAAGGTGTTCTGCTCATCATGCTAGTATTCAGAAGTATCGAACAAGTCCAGCACAAGCTTAAAAACCCGGCTATCACGATCGGAAACTTCGACGGCGTTCACAGAGGCCATAAAGCCCTTTTCAAGAGGGTAAAACACTGGGCCGAAGAACTCAACGGACAATCCGCGGTTATGACCTTCGACCCTCACCCCGCCGAAGTGCTCTTCCCCGGAAAGCCGCTTTCCTTCATCACCTCGCACCAGAAAAAGCTCGACCTCATCGAGAGCTGCGGAATCGACGCGGCGATAGTGATTCCGTTCAGTCATGAATTCTCCCGAATATCCGCCACGGACTTCGTGGAAGACGTACTCGTTGCCAAGATCGGCGTAAAGGCCGTCGTGGTCGGCTACGACTACAGGTTCGGCCACAGCCGCGAGGGCGATATCGAATTTCTCCGCAGAATGGGTGAAAAGCACGGCTTCCAGGTCGATATCGTTTCCGGGATCAAGATGGACGACACCGTCGTCAGCAGTACGGCCATCCGGCAGATGATCATTCAGGGAAAAATGCGCGAAGCCAACAGACTGCTGGGGCGCTGCTTCGAGGTGAGCGGCACCGTGATTGCCGGCCGCAAAAGGGGCGTCACCCTCGGCTTTCCGACCGCCAATATTCTCATGCCCTCGTTGACCTCACCTCGCACCGGGGTCTATGCCGTCAAAGCGGAAGTCAATGGAAAGACTTACGGCGGAGCGGCCAATCTTGGCTACAATCCAACCTTCGGGGATACGGACCTTTCGCTCGAGGTCCATCTGTTCGATTTCAGCGGAGACATTTACGGCATGCCCATTACAATCAGGTTCATCGACCGGCTCCGCGACGAGAAGCGATTTTCCGGCCCGGACGAGCTTGTCAGACAGATCAGGGACGACGTAAATTCAGCAAAGAAAATACTTGCCGAAATACAGGAAAACGATGGCAGGTAGTTACAGGGACAAATCCCCATAGAATGAAAGCCGGCGTCCGGGCATAGGAGCCGGCTTTTCCTTTCTTAATTCCCTCGCCGCCCATAGTTCTTTCACTAAACACACAAATGCCGGCCAACTCTTACCCCTGGTTCTAAATTCTTCTCCTTCGGCATAAGTTCGTAAAACGAGTATAAGCCATCCGCATTGCAGACCTTTCATATTCTCCGAAGATTAATGAAGGGTAATCAATTAGAGAACTTGACTACGGCCGAACCGTCCTGTAGAGTCGTCTTCGACCTGATGCATACTGATGCATACTGATGCATACCTTCAGGTCTCCTCATTTTTCCCGCGCATAATCGCTGTATCAACCCTTTTGATGGATAGCTCCAAAGGAGTCCCGATGAAGGGCACGTCCGGCTTTCATGCCGAGGACCTGGGCCTGAATTCGTCCTATTTGCCAAGGTTTTATTGCCCTGTTTGGAAAAAGGCACCGGCGGGTTGGCGTGAGCAACTGGACGAGGCTGTTGCCCGGATCGCCGAAGGTCAACTACCGTCGCTGTTCTTTCGCGCCGACGACGTCGGAGCTGCGGGCCAGGCCTTCGGGGCGCTCTGCAAATTGTTCCGCAACTATCAGGTCCCCTTGGCGATGGCCGTTGTTCCCGCATGGTTGAGCGACGCCGGGCAGGAACGCCTTTTCGGTTCAGCTCCCATGGAAGAGCCCCTGTGGAGCTGGCATCAGCACGGCTGGCGTCACATCAACTGGCAGCAAAACGGGGCCGAGTGCGAATTTGGAAACCATCGCGCTCCGGAGCGACAGCACGAGGATATACTCCAGGGCCGCCAAAAGATGGAGCGCATCTTCGGCCAACATTTTGTTCCTGTATTCACCCCGCCGTGGAACCGATTATCTGTCGCAACCATGAAAATTCTCCGCAACCTTGAGTTCAGGGGAATTTCCACCACGACCCCTCTACCTCCCGGCATCAGACTTCCGTATGACTTTCATTGCCTTCCGGCTCGCCTGTTTCTT
>JAEZHY010000220.1 GCA_023416335.1 Pseudomonadota bacterium
AACAGCTCAGCAGGAGAATGACCATGTGCGAAGCGAACGCGTATCTTTTGAAAGAGGGGAAAGAGGAACTTATCCTGGAAGCGGTGGACAAGGTGGAAAACGAAGGGGATCAGATCAAGATCGAAAATATTTTCGGTGAACAGAAGATGATTCACGGCCGTATTCGCAGCATGTCCCTCGTGAACCATAAGATTTTGATCGAAGGTTAGAGAAGAGCGGGACCGGGAAATCCCGCTCCTCTCAGGTTGTACGGTTAGAAATCTTTCAAGTCATCTTCTTCCGGCGGCGGGATCAGCTCGGGATTTTTCTCTGTTTTTCCTCCGGCTATCGTCTTCCTGATTTTTCCCGGTCTGATGGAATCCTTGCGGGATGGCTTATTCGAACCGTCGCGGGCGAGTCTTTTCCCATCGGCCGGAGTGGATGTCTTCGTCCGGCCGTGTCCGACCAGAACGCTCAAATCCATTACGAAGTTTTTCATTTGCTCGGACTGAGCGTTCATTTCCTCGGAGGCTGAAGCCGACTCTTCCGCGTTTGCCGCCGTCTCCTGGGTCACTTTGTCCATCTCCGAGACAGCTTTGTTTATCTGCTGAATTCCGTTTGCCTGTTCTTCGGATGATGCGGCTATTTCACCTATCAGTTCCGCAGCCTTCTGAGAGATAATCACATTTTTCTGGAAGGCGTCTCTGGTAAGCCTGGTCAATTCGTCGCCTTCCTTGACGGCCTTTACCGTATTTTCGATCAGGCTGTTGGTGTTCTTCGCAGCTTCCGCCGCCCGAAGGGCCAGATTTCTTACCTCGTCCGCCACGACTGCAAAGCCCGCTCCGGCTTCTCCCGCCCTGGCCGCTTCGACCGCTGCGTTCAGTGCAAGCAGGTTCGTCTGGAAGGCAATTTCATCTATCGTCTTGATAATCTTGACGGTTTCTTCGCTTGACTTGCTGATGTTCCCGATGGCTTCCGCCATGCCGTTCATATGCGCGTTGACTGTTTCCACTATTTTCTGTGCTTCTTCGACAACTCCCCTGCATTCGTTGGCGTTGCCTGCGTTCTGTTTGATCATGGAGGCCATTTCTTCAAGCGAAGATGAAGTCTCCTCGATTGCCGCAGCCTGTTGGGATGCCCCCTCAGCAAGCTGTTGGCTTGAATTCGCCATCTGGGCCGATGCCATTGCCACCTGGTGGGAGCCCTCGGCAAGGCCTTTTACGGCCCTTGAGACAGGCTTGGTGACAGAACGCAGGAGCAGCCATCCGCCTCCGGACATGAGCAGGAGCATAGCGCCGATCATAATGCCGCCGATCTTGAAGAATGCCTTGTCGGCCTGCTGGATTTCCTGCTCCAGGGGGGCACGGATCGAAATGACGGCCCTTACGTCTCCGACCTTTTCACCAAAGCCGGCCTTGTCTCCATATCTGTCGAGCAATTCTTTCGGGGCAATGTCGGGAGTGCTGTGGCAGGGCATGCAGTCCTGGGTGTTGGTCGCAAATGGAAGCGCGTAATAGAGAAACTTATTGCCGTCCTTTTCCAAAACCTGCTTGAACTCTTTTAATTCTCCCTTGTTGAAGCGCTGGATCAGGCCGGCCTCGAATTCGTCGCTTTTGTTTGCCGAGTTGCGAGGATTGTTCGCCGCGAGCTTGAAATAGAAATCGGAAAGCCCATCCTTTTTCCTGAGTTCGTTATAATACTCGTGAGTGTACTTCAATAAATAGGATCCGGAGAGGATTTCCGGCGCGAAATAATCCTTATGCAGTTTGCCCTCTGATTTGAGCTTCGCAATGGCGGGCTTCTGCTGTTTTGACATATAGGTGTTCAGGGCCTGGTTTTCGAGGAGGAGGTTCTTAATCTTCTTTTCGGCCTCGTCGATGGCCACCGCTCTTGTTTCATAGTACATGAACACAGCAAGTATGCATATCGTGAGTGCGAAGGTGCCGGCCAGAATACTGATCATCATGGTTCGAATGTTCTTTGTGCGCCCAACGTGGAACTTCATCATGTGCCTCCGGACATAGGTTTATTGTGTCGGCAGGGACTTCAGCCCGCCAATAGTAAGGAGAGCATCCAGGATGCTCGTCACCTATTTCGTTTTTGTAATCAGTGGTCTGTTTTTGGATTTTGTTTCATTCACCCAACAAGTGATCGGCTAACAGGAGAGAGGATATTAGCGAAAAATAGTAATTTGTTCCTGATAGACTTATTTATCTGTGCACAGTTGTTCCGCGGCGTCAGGGCGACATAGCTTTAAAGGGGGAATACATTTGAATCGAACGGGCAGGACCGAAGCCGATATTCATGAATGGCCGATAATACATGTTGATCGTTTGCCGTATGCAGTATTTCAGATGTTTCGATTTCGAAAAACCTGGTTGTCTAGCCGTTTCCCTCTCCGGATTTTGCGGTCCTCTTGAAACAGTACCATTCTATCTGCCTGCATATGCCGCGTATGAGGTGAACATCCCGCCCGCGGAGATTCATCCTGCTGAAAAAACGCCTGATACTCATCATCCAGTATTCCGGGTTTTCAGGGTTGATGAAATTGATCCTGGTCAAAGTCTCCCTAAGGTTCCGATACATACCTTCGAGTTCGTCGCGTGTGGCGAGCCTGGGGACAAACGCTTCCTTCTTTTCGGATGCTGCGAGGAGGAATTCGTAGGCCATGATCATGACCGATTGTCCGAGATTGATCGAAGAGAAGTCGGCAGTAGGAATAGTTACGAGGGCATCGCAAAACTTGAGGTCTTCATTTGACAATCCGCAACTTTCGGTTCCGAAAAGAACGGCTATTTGGTTTTTCTGACTGATATCGACCAGTTCGGCAGCAATCTGCCTTGGACGGCGTATGAACTGGCGATGCGATCCGGTGCGCGCGGTAGTCCCCACGATATATTGAAAAGGCGCGAGTGCATCTTCGAGTGTGTCGTAGACCTCCATATCGGCAACAACATCTTCAGCATTGTGCGTCGCCATTCTGAGTATTTTGGTCAGATCGCAGTCGATCGGATTCACAAGCAAAAGGCGAGAAAGCCCCATATTCTTGACTGCCCTCGCGGCAGCGCCGATATTCTCCGGATAATGAGGTTGATTGAGTATAACGGATACGTTTTCGAGTTTTATTTTCATACGCCTTTGTCGGTTCATAGTTGTCAATTGAGAAACTCAGCCGCGGAAACGTTATATCCTTTTAGCTGCAAATCTTCCAGAGCAGCATGCCTGATTGATACTTCCGGCCGTTGTATGGTCGCACAGGATTCAGGGTGCGGTCAATGAAAGGCGGCATTGCGAGAAAAATGAGGGATTCGCGGGGTCGGCTCCGGTTCCGCCCTCTCCTGTCCGGTACACAGGAATCCAAGAAGAAAAGATCGTTACATTATTCCGAAAGGTTACAATCAGGAGCCATTGATTATACATTCCAAATCAGGCCGGCAATAATATGTCCGCGGATGGCGCCTTTGTCCATCGATTCTTCGAGATCCTCATTGATCGAATTATTTATTAAATTGAAGCGGATAAAAGTTATACTTGTCTCCCGATCTACTAAAAAATCCTAATAAGGAAGATTTTTGAGTAAATTTAGTTGACTTGATGTCTAATTTTACCTTAATAGGTTACACTACTTTTGGGGAATGAAAACACTAGTCACGTTTATTTTCAATTCATGAACTCATTTTTCTGCAGGAGGAAAAGATGAGAAAACTGCTGGATATTGCAGCTGAGATTGTTCAAGCTCAGGCATCTGTCGGCCAGATGTCGGCGGAACAAATCGAACAATCGCTTGTAAAAACATTTTCAACGTTGCAGAGAATGCAACGGGCCGAAGAGAAGGGCGTCCTGCTGGACAAGAGTGCCGAAGAGGCGGCTGCCGAGGAAGCCCAGCCCGCCAGGAAAGAGCCGCGGGAATCGATTCAGGACGACAGGATCGTCTGCCTGGAGTGCGGAACGGAGATGCGCCAGCTTACCACGAAGCATCTGAGTTCTCACGGGCTCACGCCTCGCGAATACAAGAAGAAATGGGGATTCTCGCTCAAACAGCCTCTTTCCGCCAAGTCTCTGACGAAAGCACGGAGCAAGGCGGCCAAGAAGAGAGGGCTTCCCGAGAACCTCGTAAAATTCCTTGAAGAGCGGAAGCAGAAAAAGGCTGAAACGGCGACTGAAGCTCCCGGAACCCAAGAGCAAAAAGATTCGAGAGTCACCGTCAAGAGAAGACCGAGAGCGCGCAAAGCCGGTTAGCCGCCGTTTCGCTCCGATCAATGTTGTGGAAGAACGGAACCCGGGTATAACGTAAGCGATTTTGTGAGACCCGGGCTAAAGATGGGATTGTCAGGCATATAGATCGAAGAGGGACCGGAACCGAAGGGTTGCGGGCTTTGCGAGCCCAGTTGAGTCTGCTGGGGAAGACTTTGAGCCAAAGTCGAAACATCGATGCCCTGGATACCGAGCTGAAAAATTGGGCTCGATGAACCCTGGTTGCTGCCGAATGCAATCGGCAGAGTACCAGGCTGAAAAATCGCACTCAATACGCCCTGAAATCCCGTTGCATTCTGGAGAACACTTGTCACGGTGCTCATATCTACGACTTGGCCCGATGGCAGGCCCAGGCCGTTCCGGTCCGAAGGAACCGGCAGCAGCGCCTGAGAATAAGCAATCAGAGTGGCTGCCTGATTGGTGCTCAGGTTATATTGGGAAACTGTCGGAGACACCGATATCCCCGGATTGGCGTATTGGGCCGGGGTAATTCCTCCTTGTGCAAACACCGAAACATTCTGAGATGCCAACGAGGCATAGCTTGCCGGGGTCGGACTACATTGGGTTCCGGCCCCCGGCACAATCAGTGCCGTCTGAGAAGGCAGGCTGTATCCATACAGAGCCGGCGATGGTGAAACGAAACCGTTCTGCGGCAATGTTAGCGCCTGCGGTTGTAGTGCAAGAGATTGCAGAAGGGAAGGTACGCTGACATTGGCTGAGCCAACCGACTGCATAACATTTGCGAGACCCTGGCCCGATCCCGAATTCAATCCCGCCAAAGCCGCGAGGATCCGGCCGGTTTGATCGTTGCCGGCGTCAGTGAGTCCTCCAGTGCCGGCCGTAGAAATTACACCCTGCAAGTTCTGGTATTGGAGTTTCTGACCGACGGCTATAGATGCCGCGTTCAGCTTGGCTCCAAACTTTATCCCCCCTGCATTGCGACTGAGATCCTGCAGCCGGGCCCCTCCGAGCGCACCGGAGAGCGAGGTCTCATACGACTGGTAAAGGCCTCCCGAACTGCCGAAAATTTGCGTATCGGCCGGTGCCGATCGACCGACGGTAATTCTTGCGGGTTTCGGCTTCTTTGCCTGTCCGAAAGACTCGGAAGGGGAAAGCGGAAACAACACCAGTGCACAAAGGAAAAGATGGAGGTATTTCATCCTGGTACCTGCGGTTCGGGTTCTTGAGGGAAATGGTCTGAGAGACAGAATAAGCAGGAAAATGGTTCGATCAAGGCAGGACGACTGCCGGGCCTCTTTTTTTTCGCGGCAATCGGGTTGCGCCGGGAAGTGCTCTTCCTGCTCACTGTTCACCCATTGCAGGCGCACTTATATTTTGTGCATGGTGAAAAAGGGAAAGATTCATATCGGCACTTCGGGCTGGAGCTACAATCACTGGAAAGGACCGTTTTATCCGGAAGACATCCCGAATGCGAAGATGCTCTCTTTCTATTTTGGCTCTTTTCGATCCGTAGAGATAAACAATTCCTTCTACCACCTCCCTTTGAGAAAAACTTTCGAGAACTGGCGGAATTCATCTCCGGCGGATTTTATTTTTGCAGTAAAAGCGAGTAGATATATAACACATGTCAAGAAGTTGGCGGATTCGGCGGAACCGGTGGAGCGATTCTTTGAAAGGGCATCAGGGCTGGGAGATAAAATCGGCCCCGTTTTGTTCCAGCTCCCTCCCGTGCTAAAGATAAATCCGGGGCGGCTGAATGATTTTCTCGGCCGGCTGTTGCCCGGTTACAGGTATTCTTTTGAATTTCGCAACGCAACCTGGTTTCATCCGGAAATCTATTCGTTGCTCTCAGAAAATGGGATTGCTTTTTGCATATATGAACTGGCCGGTAATTCAGCGCCTTTGGAAGTGACCGCGGATTTTGTTTATATCAGGCTGCACGGTCCGGGCGGCCCTTATCAGGGTTCTTACTCCCTGGATGCTCTGTGCGGCTGGAAACGACGATTCGACGTCTGGATTCGGGAAGGCCGGGATGTTTACTGTTATTTCGACAACGACGAAAGAGGGTTTGCGGCCCTGAACGCCGCGAAACTTCAGGAGATGGTGACGGAGCATGCATGTACGGAATGATTATTGCCTGGTTCCGGCCCGGCAAAAAATATTTCCGGGATTTAAAATTGCTCATTGCATCGGCTTCGTTCCTGTTATAATTAATGCTCACTCACGATAATGCTTTCACCTATCCAGGAAAACCGGATCAAAATCGGAATAGAATGTCTTATTGACAATGCTGACAGGGTTATTTACCGTTATACCACTAGCCACCCTCAGACGGGAAACCTCTTCCGGAGTTTGAGCTGATTCCTTCAGGCATTCGGTCTTACTTTATGGTGTTTGCATGATTCCTGCTTAGGATTCCCCATCTCCCAGCCGGCTGATGCCCTGGGGATGAGAAAAATCAGGTCCTGGAACTCATCGGCGAATTTGCCGAAGTGGACTTCGGAACCAAAGACCTCCGCTTCCATCTGGAAGCACTATCGACGGCGAACTATCGATCCGCCGCAGGCTCTGAGTCGAAAAGGGTGAACTTCAACCTTACCTGAGAAATGAAAGATGAGAGTATGAGAGATCAAACCAATTCAAGATTTGACCTTCCTCGAAGAAAAGAGGGAAACGGCGGCGGGATGCAGATCGAGTATAAGAACATCGATCCCAAGCTCGTCGTGAACGAAATCCGAAACGGCAGGTCCCTGGAATCGGTCCAGAAGCTTTTCGGGCTGAAGTTCAAGAGCGAAGTGCAGGACCTTTATCTGAAAGGGCTCATGGAATTGGGGGAAATTCCCCAGGTGGAATTCAATAAACCCGTGGCTCCCAAGATCCAGGTCCCTGTCCCTTCGCCGGTTTCGGCCCCGGAACACCAGGAGCGGACTATTTTCCGCAAGCGTGAACGGCCGCCGGTTTCCAAACCGTCGGTTGTGATCAAGACGGGCAATTTCCGGACGATCGGGCAGAGCGGCAGCATCACTCTCAACCGTGCTCTGCTTATCGAAATGCTCGGTTTTGGAATAGGGGATTCCTTTGAAATTTACAGGGAAGACGATCTGGTGGTTTTGAAGAAGACCGCAAACCCCGTTTAGACGGCAGTAAGGCCCATCCCGTGTAAATCTCGGGCATAATCCGGTTATCGGATCTCCTTCAGCCCGCGCGGTTCACGGTACCTTATTTTCTGAGATTATTCAGGACGTGCAGGAAACGCCACATGGCGGTAAGATTTGTGCCCACCGCGAGGATGACGAGCACCCCTTCGAGGGCAAAGTCGCGGGCCCAGGCGGCACCGGCCATCTCTCCGAAAATATTGAAAAAGGGATTTATAATTCCCGCAACGCCCAGCAGGATTATCCTTTCGCCTCTCTGGAACACGCCGACTAGGCATCTCTCTCCCAGCCCTTCGGCCCGTGCTCTCGTGTAACTTACCATCAGCGATCCAAAGAGTATGAGAAGGATCAGCAGCGAGAAAAGTGGGGTTTTTGCGTCATTTCGGTAAAAGTAACACCATATGCCGAGATAAATAATCAATTCCGTATAGCGGTCCAGCACGGAATCGAGGAAAGCGCCGAATTTTTTGCTCTGGCCCGTCGCCCGGGCCAGCGATCCGTCGAGTGTATCGAGCAGTCCCGTCAACAAGGTGAGCAGGCCGCCGACCAGCGGCAAATAGATGAAGGAAAGACCGGCGAGCATACTGATCAAGAGCCCGCCGTAGGTAATATGGTTTGGGGTGAGTTTCCAGTCTATGAGTTTGGGAACAATCCTCCTTTGCAGGAAATCGTAATACCCCGTCTCAATTGGTGTTCCCTTGAGCATAAAAACCTCAGTTCAAAAGCATGGCGGAAGGGATATCTCCCGACCGAAAGTAAATAATAGAAAAAGACGATATCATTGAATAGCAAATTTCTGCGTGCTGATCAAAAATAATGCAGAAAATGTAAAAGTCTTGCCGGCTGCTGCAATTACTTCACCGGGAGTTGACTTCTCAAAAATACCGGCGCAGACCATACCATATTCAGGGAAATACGCCTCAAAAAAATGCGTTTTTCAATTGAGGCGTCCTCCATCAAAACCGCTTTGATTATTCTAATATCGCACGGGCAAGGAGCGGGAGATCCGGTATCCTGACAGATACTTTTTCGCCTTCGGAAACATGCATCCGATCCGGTTCCAAAAGCGCATATGCCAGACCGTTTCTAAAGGAGTGGAGTTTCTGTGCGTGAGCGGTCTTATTCGGCGTGAACTCACAGCAGCCGTTCGAATTCTTCAAAATACCTTCGAATGCCTGGTAAAATCCCTTTTTCTTCTTCTCCATGGCCCGGGCGGCGCGTGCCATAAACGAGAATTTCTCCGTTATTCCAATACCTTGAAACCTGCAGATTATTGGGGCCGCAATCTCTTCAAATACCACTCTTCCCGCCCAGGGATTTCCGGGCAGGCCCAGGAAAATGGAACCTCTTCCGCTCCCCAGGGCACTGCCTCTCCCCGGAGAGATGTTGAGTTCGTGAAAATGAGCAGTCACACCCAGCCTGCTCCAGACTTCGAGGATGAAATCCCTGCTCCCCCGGCCCATTCCGCCGGTCGTTATCACCAGTTCCGCCCGGACCGCCCGGAGGCGGGAAAGGATTTCTTCGGGATCGTCGGGGACTATGCCGAGTTGCACCGCTTCTCCGCCGCCGGCCCTGACCAGGTTCGAAAGAAGATGGATGTTGTTGCAGAAGATGTTCGGCCCTTCAGAGTCTATTCCAACGTCCCTGAGTTCATCTCCCGTAGAGAGAATCGCAACCCGGGGGCGCCGGAAAACCGGTAAATCTTTTTTCCCGGTCGCGGCGGCGAGGGCGATACGGGTCGGCGTGAGCACATCTCCCTGTTTGAGCAGGACCTCTCCGGCTTCGGCGTCGGAACCGGGCGAGACGATACCGGATCCGGATTTGAGCGGTCTTGTCAGGATCAGGCGTCCTTCGGATTCAACGGCATCTTCGAAGCGGATGACGGTATCGGTGTCCTCCGGAAGAACCGCCCCCGTCATTATGCGAAAGCATCTGCCTCTTCCCGATGCAGCGGGCTGAGGACCTCCGGCGGTAACATCGCTTTTGAAAATCTCCAGGGAGGTCGGTCTTTCAGGGGCGGCATTTTCAGTTTCCATGCTTGCGACGGCGAAACCGTCCCACTGTGAGCGATTCCTGTCCGGGATGGGCCTTCCCGTTGAGACGTCGGCGGCCAGGATGCGGCCGAGGACCGAATCGATGCCGACCTCTTCGGGACCCAGCGGGGTAGCCAGATCAACCGCCAATGCTCCGGCTTCATTCAAGTTCATCGAGTTCAGCCAGGTCGGAGGGGGTGTTTACGTTCTTGAAGCTCAAACCGCCGGGATCCACTTTGCGCCATTCATCTTCCGGGATGCTTCGGACTTTCATTTTTTTGTAGAATTTTATGATCTGCCGCTCATCGGGCTTTTCGAGCTGTCGTTTGACGGGAGGAAGACACCGGCGATTATAGAGCGCGAGCAGTGGTTCATAGTAGGCGTCTATGGTCGGTACCACAATGTCGAAACCGTTTTTCGAGGCTATCATCAGTTCCGCCAGTTCGGGGACGAGAAAAGGCATGTCGGTTGCTTTGAAAAACACCCATTCGGTGGAACTGAACAGCAGGGCTGCATGAATCCCGCCCAGAGGTCCCTGGTGGGGGAGGAAATCCTTCACCAGCGTTGTGCCCAGATCGAGATAAGGTTCCAACTCGTTTGCAATCACCAGTACCGGATCGCAGAAGGGGCGCAGGGATTCGACCGCCCTCTCGATGAAACGCTTCCCCTTGAGGGATTCGAGGGCCTTGTTTTTCCCGAAGCGGACGCTCTTCCCGCCGGCAAGGACCGCACCCGTGATCAATCCTTATCCCCTAGGCGCAGATGAATGGAAATCGTCCCAGGCTTTTCCCATCCGCGCAGACTCGAAAGCATTCCTTCGATGCCACCGATCAGAAAATCCTCGACAAAGTCGTTCATGGGCAACTGCTTCCCGTCGAGTTGCACCAGGATCTTCTTCTTTTTCCTCCCTTTCAGGTAGCGGTTCTCGATGAAATCCGCAACTCCCGAAACATCGGCAAAGGAGAACTTTGCAGCTTCGATATCCACGGGGTCGTCCGTAACGATTGCCGCGAGGTTGTCGCCTTGGCCGCAGATGGGCTGGGGCTCTATCGCCTTGCGGAAAATCTCGATTTTTGGAAAACGTGCCCGTTTGAATCCTTCAGTGATGAGAATGTCTTCGGTCCAGAAGAACCGCCCGGCAATTTCTTCCAGGCTCAGCTCCGATTCGGTTTGCCGTATAACGGCAATCCCTTGCGGTGAGGAAATGGCAACCGTCCGGGCCCCCGCTTTTTTGAGCCTCCACGTGTCCTTGCCTTCGCGGTCCATGTCGAACCCATGGACGTCGTGCTTGATTGCGCCGACTCGGTAGCCTCTTGAGGCGAGTTCCGGAATGAGCTTCTCCAGAAATGTCGTCTTGCCGGAATCGGATGCACCCACTATGGAAATAATCGGCAACATGCGAAGCCCTTTCATGAGTGAACAGTGAACTGTGAGCAGTGAACGGAAAAATCTTCCGTGGTTGCACACCTTCGCGATAAATGCTTTTGTGTCCTACGGTCAGGACTATCTCACAGGTTTGGGGGACTGTCAATCGAGCCCCTCGGACGAATCGATGAGGTAAATCACGCGCTTCAGCCGCTCGTTCTGCTCGATCATCCCGTCGGCGATCTCTTCGAGAATATCCCCCGGCTCTTCCTGCCCGGCTTCCCTGGCGCGGGACGCCCACTGGCGGTATGAGCGGGCGTGCTCCTCATTGTGGCCGATCCAGTGTTCCGCCATTTTTCTCAGCTTTACTACATCGGAAATGTTCCCCTCTCCCGACGTCGAACCGTGATCGTGATGTTTGTCATGCATACTTTCCGCTCCGTGTAAGATTGACCCCGACAATTCAGTATGATAGCTTTCCTCATTCCAAGGAGGAAGTGCGAATGATACCCTACCACAATATAAATCCCGACCTGATTACGATAGGGCCGATCCGCGTAAGGTGGTACGGGGTGATGTACGTTCTCGGCTTTATCGCGTCTTATTTTCTCATCCAGAAGCAAGAGCGGTCGAAGCAGATTGGATTGGTCGGAACAGTCGCTCAGGATCTCATTTTCTACCTGGCAATCGGGCTGATCGTGGGAGGCCGTCTGGGATACATCCTGTTCTATGAATACAACGACCTCATATCATATATCAAAGATCCGCTCGAAATAATAGCCACATGGCACGGCGGCATGTCCTTCCACGGCGGGCTGATAGGCTGCGTAATCGCCGGATGGATCTTTTCGAAACGCAGGAATATTCCTTTCGCAGCCCTTGCGGACTGCACCATCGTAACCTGCCCGATCGGCCTGGGGCTGGGACGTTTGGGCAACTTCATCAACGGCGAGCTGCTCGGCCGTCCTTCCGACCTGCCGTGGGCGATGATCTTCCCCGACGGCGGTCCGGTGCCGCGGCATCCGACGCAGCTGTACGAGTCGCTGGCCGAAGGCCTGATCCTTTTTCTAATTATGTGGTATCTGCGCAAGAAGCCCTTCAAAGACGGAATGATGGTTGTCTTTTTCATGGTTTTTTACGGGATAATGCGCTTCATAATCGAGTTCTTCAAAGAGCCGGATCCACAGATCGGCTATCTGCTCGGGCTCACCATGGGGCAGATATTGTGCCTGGCCATGCTCCCGGCGGCAGGCCTGCTCGCATTGCTGATCTACAGACGCAGGGCGGTCCAGCAAGTCTGATATAATACGAGCCCCGGAATGTGCACCGGTCGAACGGAAATCGAGGATTGCAATGAGACATCCAGTTCCCCTCATGAGTTCAAATCCGGAATCCTCGGCCTTTGTTCGCGAGTGGCGCTCGCTGTATGAGAGCAGGAAAAAGAGCGCAGAAAAAGCGCTCCGGGTGATTCGAAGCGGTCATCGGGTCTTTATCGGATCCGGATGCAGCGAGCCTCAGCATCTTGCACAACATCTCGAAGAGATCATACCCCATCTCGCCGACCTGGAGATCCTCCATATCCTGAGCGTCGGCAAGACGCGTTACACCGAAGCGGGCTTCGACCGATGCCGCCTGAAGTCGTTCTTTGTTGCCGCGGCCAGTCGCGAAGCGGTCGCGGAAGGACGTGCCGATTACACCCCGGTCAATCTTGCCGATATTCCCGGACTGTTCCGCACCGGGGCGATGCCTATCGACGTTGCGCTCGTCCAGGTGTCCCCGCCGGACGACCACGGATTTTGCAGCTACGGGATAGCAGTCGATATCGTGAAGGCCGCGGCTGAAAGTGCCCAGTACGTGATTGCGCAGGTAAATCCCCGGATGCCGCGAACCCTGGGAGATTCCTTCATCCATGTCAGCCACATCGATGCGTTTGTCGAATACGAGGAGCCGCTTCTTCAGTTCGGACTCCCCGTGATGAACTCGATTGCGATCGATATCGGAAAGCACGTGGCGGGCCTGGTGGAAGACGGTTCGACTATCCGGGTCGGGGTCGGGAGCATTTCGACGGCGGCGCTCTACGCCCTCGAGAATAAGAAGGACCTGGGCGTTCATGCCGACATGCTGACGGATGCCTACCTCCACCTCGTCAAAAGCGGCGTCATTACGAACGCGCGGAAGACCCTGCATACGGGGAAAATCGTCACGAGCTTCTGCCTGGGGTCGCAGGAATTGTACGATTTCGTCGATAATAACCCTATGGTCGCCTTCTACCCTATCGATTATACGAATGATTATCTGGTAATTTCCGAAAACGAAATGATGGTTTCCATCAACTCGGGCCTGGAGGTCGATCTTTCCGGGCAGGTCTGCTCCGATTCGCTCGGCTATGAAATCTACAGCGGAGTCGGCGGGGCGATCGATTTTTTGCGGGGCGCGAGGGGGTCAAGGCGGGGAAAAGCCATCATGGTGCTCCCGTCGACAACCATGGACGGTTCCAAATCCAGGATCGTTCCAGCTCTGACCGAAGGCGCCGGAGTCGTCATGACCCGCGGCGGAGTGCAGTATGTAGTCACGGAATTCGGCGTCGCGGCCCTTCACGGAAAGAGCGTTCGCGAGCGGGCCCTTGCGCTTATATCCGTTGCTCATCCGGACTTTCGCGACGAACTCATGGAGGCGGCCCATGAACTCCGCTACCTGGAGAAGAGTACCAGGCATTCCGCGGTTACCCGCGCAATTTATCCGCATAACTGGGAACACACGCGCGCGTTCCTCGGATATGGCCGTATATTTTTCAGGCCTGCCAAACCGATCGATGAAAGGGCGCTCAAGGAATTCTTCTATTCCCTCCCCAAAGAGGAATCCTATGTACGATTCCTCTCTTCGATGAAAGTCTTCCCCTATTACGACGTAAAAGGGATGGTGAACATCGATTACCACAAGGAAATGTGTATCTTCGGCTTCGCCGGGGATATGGGGTCCGAGCGCATCGTGGCAATTGCGCGCTACCTGATGGATGACGAGACGATGTCGGCCGAGGTGGATTTCGCAGTCCATCCCGACTACGCCCGCGCGGGAATTGCCGGGTTCATGATTCGCCACATGGCTTTGAATGGCCGGACCAGGGGAATAAAGACGCTTATTGCCTATATTTCTCCCGGAAACGAAAAGGTGTTCGGGGTGTTTCAGAAACTGGACTACGTCATCGAAAGTTCTCTTGTCGGCGGAGTATATGAAATCAGGGTGAGGCTCGATCAGCCGACCCATACGTGCCAGCTCTAAGGAGGAGTTCGCGACTTCGCGGGGTATATGGACCGATTCGAGAAACTCGAAAAGCAAGTCGGAGAACTCCGGGCCGAATTAACTCAGCTCAAACATGAGCTTCAGGATCTAGCATCCCAAACGTCGAAGAATCCCATTGAAAAGCTGCTCCGGCAGGAGGGCTTTCCGGTGATCGATCACGGCGGCCGTTCCCAGCTCGTTTTCCCCGCCGGCATATCCTTCGAAAGCCTCGGAACTTTCTACGAATTCATGCGGCGCTACTCGTTCAGACTATTCATGCGGGACCTCATCCAATTTCCGGAAGGTAGCGGCCCGGAAGATCTGACCCGATATTGCTCGGTGAGAACCGTCAGGTCCTATCTCAAGGTCCTGGCCGAGTTGGGGATTGTTTCGCAGACTGGTGCGAAATACGAATTGCTGAAAAAGGTCCCGAGCTTCGGGCCGACCCTCGAATGGTACGTGTGTGAGATTTTCCGGCGCGAGTTCCTCTCTCCCGCTCTTTTCAACGTTCGGCTCAAGAACACACTTTACGGCGGCGACTACGATGTGATCTCAGTCATAGCCGGGCGCCTCGTCTATGTGGAGGTGAAATCCTCACCGCCTCGGGGTGTAGAGCACCAGGCGGTAAACGCATTTCTGAACAGGTTCTACGATCTCGGGCCGCATATCGGCGTCCTCCTGGTAGATACGGAGCTGCGTATGCGCGACAAGCTCGTGCCGCTGCTTGCCGAGGGATTGGAACTGGAGGGGAAAAAGGGTCCGGAGTGGGCTGTTTCCCGGCTTGCAGACGAAATATTCCACGTGCGGCATACTCTCTATCTCACGAACAGCCGGAAAGGGATCTACACGAATCTGAGGACCTGCTTCCGGGACTTTCTCACGCGGGAAAGGGCGGGAAGGAAGTAGAGAGATCCCTTGCACTGGCAGGCCGGATGGTATCCTGTACGTGCTGTGCCTCTCAGGGCAACTCTATCGCAGCCACACTACTCGGCTAATCGGAGTGGAAGCTGGAGCTTGGGAACCAGCGGAAAAATGCCCTGGAACCAGCGGAAGGAAAACAATGTCCGGAAATAGGGCAGGGAGATAAAAATGCCGGAAATCGTGCTTAAGGAGTGCCTGAAGGTTTACGTGAGGGAGACTCACCGGTCCAGGGAACCGGCTTCGACGCTGGAGTTCGTTCAGAGGATCGAACGAATTGCCGGAATCGAAGAAATGGTGGAAATAACGGGAATCGATGGAACGAGTATACCGGCCTTCATGTGCAGGCGCACCCGGCCCGATGGATCCGTCACGACGCACACCGGCAAGGGGCTTAACGCCATACAGGCCCGGGTCTCTCTGACTATGGAGGCGATAGAGAGGTATTCATCGGAATACAGGGATGAGTACTACGGGAAGCTGGTCCGGGGAAGTTTTGCCGATTTGCGGCAAAAAGAAAACGTTCTGAACCCGGAAGAACTGATACTGAGCCGGTTTTCCGAATACAGGCCGGAATCCGAATATTTCTGGATGTCTGGCTACGATCTCATCGGCGGCAACGACATCCTGGTCCCCGCCTGCGAAGTCTACCACCCTTTTGCGCCGGACGAGTTTCTCCTGGTGCATACCCATACAAACGGCCTGGCTTCGGGCAATACAATCGAGGAGGCTATATTTCACGCCCTTTGCGAGCTGATCGAACGGGACGCGTGGAGCATCGCAAAATTCAGGGATGCGCCCGATGATGCCGTCCTGGTTGAGAATTTGCCCGAGAATGCGTTCCTCATCGACCTGATCGACCGCTTCGAGAATGCGGGCATCCGGGTTGTTGCCAAGGACATAACGACCGAGATCGGGGTGCCTGTGATCGCGGCATTTTCTACCGACGAGCGTTATCCCGAGATGATGGTGACGGACGGTTTCGGGGCTCATCTCGACCCGAAGGCGGCACTGGCCCGCGCGCTTCTCGAACTCGCGGTTACCAGGGCCGTGTTCCTGAAGAAGTATGGTCCCGAGGGGCTGAGAGAATCTTTCCCGCCCGGGATCGAAGAGGATAACCGGTTCTTCTGCGAGCGGGAAGTTGCCCTGGGTGATATGGCTTTCCGATACACAAAGGACGTCAGGCTCGACATCGGCATAATACTGGAAAAGCTGCGGACCTGCGGTTTCCAGAGGGTGATTGTCGTGGGCCTCACCAGGGAGGACACCGGGGTGCCGGTTGTGCGGGTGATCGTGCCCGGACTGGAAAACTACTGCTTTGATCGGGGCCGGCAGGGTCCCAGGCTGCTTGGGAGCGAATAGAAAGGAAATTTTACATGCTTTCGGAATCGGATGTCGAGGAAAGAGCCCAGTATTGCCGCTGCGTTTTTCTCCAGCTCAGCCGGCTCTACAGCCGGGACCTGGTAGAACCCTCCCGTTATCTGGAATACCTGAACAGGTCTTCACTCGGCCTGGGAAAAGATCAGTTCATTACCGAAACGATACAGGACTCCCTGGAATCAAATCAACCCGACGCCGGTTTGCTTTCGCTTATTACACTCTACGAAGGGTTTACCTACGCCTACTGCGAGGTGCTCGAAAAAAGCCTGGAAGAAATCGAAAAGACACTTCCACCCGGTTTGCTGGAACAGCTGGCCGAGGAGATGGAGGGCGGAGAATAGACGCCGGGGGATTCGCCCCTCTCAGGATTGCGGGGGGAAACGTTCCGCCTCGATCCCAGGCGATCGTGATCACCTGGAAACGCTGGTCACAAGGGTCCTGTATCGGGGGCTTTATACGAGGAGGCCTGTTTGCCCGCGGGATCTCCGAAAGGAGAATTCAGGAACCATGCGAGCTTTTCGGTGAATCTCTCGGCGCCCTGTTTGTTCAGGTGCACAAGATCGAAGAAATAATCAATATTCTCGCAAACGTCCAAATCGTCGAATATGTGGAATCGACCTCCGCATTCGACGGCCAGATCTTTGTAGAATTGCATTATCTGGTCTCTATTAGCTATGAACTGAGGAACAATATAGTATTCGGGAGCCGTGAACAGGACCACCTCAACGCCTTTGGCGCGAGCCGTCTCCACTATAAGCCTTACATATTTCTTCTCCGTTTCATCTATTTTGAAGACTTCAGGATCGGCCAATTTGTCTAACTGGCTTTTGTCGAACGTTCGGTCTATCAGATAAGAACCTTTCGAGTCGAAAATGGCCGCCTTTCGCCTGGATTCCGGAATAAAAGAAGATATGAACTGGCGAGGCCCGACCTCGGAATTGTAACAGGCGTACTTGATGAAAGGTACGTACTTCCAGACGTAGGCCTTCAGGCCGCATGCTTCTTTGACGCAGTCGAAAACCACGCCGTCGTCCAGAAAGGGGAAATAATAATAGTAGTGAAAGGGAAAGGAAAGCCGCCCTTTGCTTATGCAGAACTCGTCAACTTGCAGCAAGAGCGTTTTTACCCTGTTTTCGCGCAAAAAAAGATTGAGAACAAGATATTGCTCTAAATATGAACTCCCATTAAGGGACAGGTTTATTATTTTCGACCCCAGCAACTCTTCCAGTTTTTTCGTGTCGATGTTCACATATGCTCTCGATGAACCCAAAACCGCCACAGTGTAGGACTGGTTCCTGTGCTGCAGGTTCCAGTATTGTTTTATTTTTCTTTCCTGTGGAATTCTATGGTCGAAGAGTGCCGAAAGAGCTGCGGAGAGGGTCAATAGAATACCGACAAAAGCAAAGGGCCTCATCATATCTTTGCTGACCTCGAATATCTCTAAAATTGAAAATAAATGAATTTGCCGGGGTTGTCGTAGACTCCGAACGCCAGTATCACCAGTATGAGCGCATAATCGAATCCCCAGCGAAAAAGGATGCTTCCTTCGAGAACCCTTCTCAACCAGGTCTTGCCGGCTTCATACATTTCGATCGCAACCAGGATGCAAATGAAGAAGGCGCACAAAGCCAACTCGTAGGAATCGAATGGCGTCACTGCGGAGCTTTTCCCGAACATGTTCGCGAGGATGTATTTCACGTCGTGCATCGATCCGGCCCGGAAAAAAATCCACGAAAATGAAACCAGGCAAAAGGTGACGGCGATCTTTATCGCATTCATGAACACTGGAAACCGGTCCAGTTGCGTCCAGCTCCAAACCTTCGTCCGCAAGTCCCCGGTCCAAATCGCGGCCAACAGGTAGGACCCGTTCAACGCCCCCCAGAGCACATAGGTCCAGTTGGCGCCGTGCCATAACCCGCTCACGAGAAAAGTCAAAAACAGGTTCATCTGCCATCTTGCCCTTGAGGCCCGATTCCCGCCAAGTGGTATATAGAGGTAATCCCTGAACCACGTGGAGAGCGAAATGTGCCACCTGCGCCAGAACTCGGATATCGACTTCGAAAAGTAGGGCTTGTCGAAGTTCACCATCAGCTTGAATCCAAGCACTTGGGCCGATCCTCTTGCAATATCGGAGTAGCCGGAAAAATCGCAGTATATCTGGAAGGCGAAGAATACAGTGGCGATGGCGAGGTAGCCCCCGCTATACCCTTCTATATTGTTGTAAATCTGGTTCACCAAAAGAGCGGCTCTGTCCGCGACGACCAGTTTTTTGAAAAACCCCCACGCCATGAGGCTTAAGCCATCGTAAACATTACATATATTGAAACTTTTCTTCTCGTGGAACTGGTGGAGCATGTTCTGCGGCCTTTCGATGGGGCCGGCGACCAACTGCGGGAAGAACATGACGTACAGAGCGTAAGTGAGAAAATTGCGTTCCGCCCTTTGCTTACGCCTGTAGACTTCGATCACGTAGCTAAGGCTCTGGAATGTGTGAAACGAGAGCCCCAACGGAAGGACGATCTCGAGCGCCTCCAAGCTGTAGTTCCAGTGGAGAAACTCCGCCAGGCCGATGATGTTATCGACAAAAAAGTTGAAGTATTTGAAAACGAACAGTATCAGGCAGGTCGTTGCTATGCTGACGGCAAGTACCGCATTTCTGAATTTCGGAGCTTTTCCGTCTATGTATAGCGCCGCGAGGTAGTCGACAAGGATGGTGGCGGCAAGCACCAGTATGTAGTATGGAATGAATGCCATGTAGAAGATGCAGCTCGCCGCCAGAAGAATGAATCGTCTGAAACTGTGTGGCGAAAGATAATGCAGGATCGCCACAGTAGGAAAAAATGCCAGGAACTGGATGGAATTGAACAGCACGAAAGGTATCCTTCTCACGGTTGCGTGAAAGGTCGGAGCCGCCTTTGCGGAGCGCAAACCGCAAATATCGGGAGAATCCGCCAACAAGAATCGGACGGCTGGAGATAGCAAAAGCAACATCCGTGCCCCGGGCATTCTTGATTAACGTACGATTATCCGGTGTCGAACGCCTGCAGTAATGAAATTCGAGCCTTTAGCAAGATTGGGCAATAAGAGAAGGAATAAGAAAGATGGGCATCTACATCCAGTAGATAATCATTCGGTGAGAAGGCAAATGAGTTCAGCGCCCTGCATTGGAGTTGATTTGAGACCGATTGACGGCGACCAGCGCCCTGAAGTGTGACAAATTTATCCTACCCTCAATCGATTCGTAGCTCATTGAGATGAAACTCATCTTCGGAACCGGTGTTGCAACCTGGTATGATAAATTTGTCCAGGTACCCCGAGGCCTTTTAGGCTCGCGGTCTGCAGCAAACCACATGCTGTACTGGGGGCACAGTGTGATAAATCCATCCTACCCCGGCTACCCTCAATTATTCCCGATGGTTGTTCTCCCCTGAACCGCCCTTATATTTCGAAATCACCACGACCATTCGCAGTGAGAATACTTCAGCACGGAAGCCGGCCGGCAATCCCTTTAATGCAACCGGTGTATTATCCGCCGATTGATGCCGCTCTGAGGTCTAGGACATTGAATTTTATGTTAATTTATATACAGTTATTTCCTCGAAAAGGGTAAGCCCCGGCTTGAGTAACGACAGTAAGAAAAGTCGTAGTCCATTGATCGAAAATCCAAAAGCCATATCTTTATTTAAAAAAGGCTTGGAGAAAATGTCGGTAAGGGAGAAATCACGGGTTGTCATCGAGAACGTTCGTCCATCCGCAGACTGTTACCAGTTTCCGGCCAAAGCCATAGTTGGTGATGTTGTGAATGTGACTGCCGATATATTTGCCGATGGACATGACATATTAGCGGCGAGACTTCTCTATAGCGGGCCGGGTTCATCCGAATGGGTGGAAGTCCCGATGAAGCTGCTGGTAAACGATTCCTGGCAGGGAGAAATCGAAGTCCGGGAAGTCGGGATATTCCGGTTTACGGTTGAAGCGTGGATCGATCACTTCGCGAGTTGGCAGGACGGTCTGAGAAAGAAATTCGAGGCCGGCCAGGACGTCGCGATGGACATATTGACGGGGGCTGCCCTGGTGGAAAAGGCCGCGGTTCGGGTTGGCGGTGAAGATGGACTGAGAATATCGGTCCTTGCCGAGTCGCTCAAACAATCCCGGGACATGGGAGCCGCGGTGGCGCAAGCGCTTGGACCGGAGGCATCGGCACTGATGAGCCGGAATCCGGACCTGCGGCATGCAAACCGTTTTGCTCCCGAACTGGAAATCCAGGTCGACAGGCACAAGGCTCGTTTCAGCACGTGGTATGAGGTCTTTCCAAGATCGACGGCCCCCGATTCGGATCGCCACGGGACTTTTCGGGACCTGGAAAAACTGCTTCCCGAAATCTCGGGCATGGGTTTCGATGTTCTCTATCTTCCGCCGATCCATCCGATCGGGCACACGAACAGGAAGGGTAAGAACAATCAGCAGGAGACCACTCCGGGAGACCCCGGAAGCCCCTGGGCAATCGGATCGGAGGAGGGCGGACACAAGTCGATCCACCCCCAATTGGGCACGTTGGAGGATTTCGAGAACCTGGTCGGGAAGGCTGCCGAATTCGGCATGGAAGTAGCCATAGACCTGGCTTACCAGTGCTCGCCGGACCATCCCTGGGTGCGCGAACATCCCGAGTGGTTCAAAATACGCCCCGACGGAAGTGTCCAGTATGCGGAAAACCCTCCCAAGAAATACGAGGACATATTCCCGATCAATTTCGAAACCGAAGCATGGGAGAGCCTGTGGGAGGAACTGAGAAGCGTCGTCCTGTTCTGGATTGAGAAGGGAGTCCGCATCTTTCGGGTGGACAACCCCCATACGAAACCCTTTGCATTCTGGGAATGGATGATCGGTGAAATAAAACGCGATTATCCCGAGACGCTGTTTCTGGCTGAGGCATTTACACGCCCCAAGGTGATGAAACGCCTGGCCAAGATAGGATTCTCCCAGTCATATACTTATTTTACCTGGCGCAATTCAAAACACGAGCTGACGGAATATCTCCGGGAACTCACGCAGACCGAGATGAAAGACTTCTTCCGGCCCAATTTCTGGCCGAATACGCCCGACATCCTGTCGGAATACCTGCAATACAACGGAAGGCCCGCGTTCGTGATAAAACTGATCCTCGCCGCAACCCTGTCCTCCAACTACGGTATCTATGGACCTGCATTTGAGTTGATAGAAAACAGAGCACTGCCCGGCCGCGAGGAGTACCTCGATTCGGAAAAATACGAAATACGCCGCTGGGACCGGGACCGTCCCGGGAACCTCAAGGAGTTCATCGCACGGCTCAATCGGATAAGGAAAGAGAATCCCGCGCTTCAGGAAACCAACAACATTCGATTCTTCGAGGTGGATAACGACCAACTGCTCTTCTTCGGAAAGATAGGATCGGGCCTGGCGGACACGATACTCGTGGTGATCAATCTGGATCCGGTCCACATGCAGTCGGGCTGGATCCGCATTCCCATCGGGGAACTCGGGATCGATCCGTACCAGCCGTTTCTGGGAGACGACCTCCTGGGGGATGAAAAACACATATGGTATGGGGAGAGAAACTTCGTTCAGCTCAACCCACATGTCCTTCCGGCCCACATTTTCAAGTTGCGGAAGCGGATTCGCCGGGAGACGGATTTCGACTACTTTATGTAGAGCATAACAGGTGGGTTTTTCTGATAAATTTTGCCCGGGCGATGCGAATCGACCTTCTTGGTGATAAAATTGTGAATGAGAAGAAATGCTCCCGGTGCGATTCTGAATTATTGAGTGGCCCGGGAGTCCTGCCGAAGACGGCCGCCTTGCAACAGATTCTCAATCACTATTCAAAATCCCAGGAAAGACCCAGGAAGGGGCAGGAATACCTGAAATGATGACACTTTTGAACGATGATCCTCTTTGGTACAAAGACGCCATAATATACGAAGTGCATGTAAAAGCGTTCTACGACAGCAATAACGACGGGATCGGGGATTTCAGAGGTCTTACCGAAAAACTGGACTATTTGAAGGACCTCGGAATAACCGCACTGTGGATTCTCCCGTTCTACCCGTCTCCCCTTCGGGATGACGGCTATGATATTGCCGATTTCTTCGGCGTTCACCCCTTCTATGGCAACCTGCGGGATTTCCGTGATTTCCTGCGGGAAGCGCATAAGAGGGGAATCAGGGTCATAACGGAGTTGGTCCTCAATCATACATCCGATCAGCATCCCTGGTTTCAGCGTGCGAGGAAAGCAAAGCCGGGTTCGTCCTACCGGGATTTTTACGTCTGGTCGGATAATCCGAAGAAATATGCCGACGCTCGGATAATATTCCAGGATTTCGAGCCCTCCAACTGGTCATGGGACCCTGTCGCAAAAGCATATTACTGGCATCGGTTCTATTCGCATCAGCCGGATCTCAACTATGATAACCCGACTGTTCAAAAGGCCATGTTCAGGGTCATCGATTTCTGGATGCGTATGGGTGTGGACGGAATGAGGCTCGATGCGGTCCCATACCTTTTCGAGAGAGAGGGAACGAACTGCGAAAACTTACCCGAGACATACGAGTTCCTCAGGAAGCTGCGCGCGCATGTGGATGAGAATTTCCCCGGCCGGATGCTGCTTGCCGAGGCCAACCAGTGGCCCGAAGATGCAGCCGCCTACTTCGGCAGGGGCGACATCTGCAATATGGCGTTTCACTTTCCGCTCATGCCCCGCATGTTCATGGCGCTGCAGATGGAGGACAATTTTCCCATTATAGATATCCTGGACCAGACACCGCCCATTCCGGAAAACTCCCAGTGGGCGCTTTTCCTGAGAAACCATGACGAACTTACGCTGGAGATGGTGACCGACGAGGAACGGGACTACATGTACCGGATGTACGCCCGGGATCCGCGAGCCCGGATCAACCTGGGTATCCGCAGGAGACTGGCGCCTCTGCTCGGAAACGACCCGCGCAAGATCAAGGTGATGTATGCGCTTCTCATCTCGCTTCCCGGGACTCCTGTCGTCTATTACGGCAACGAGATCTGCATGGGGGACAACTACTACCTCGGTGACAGGGACGGGGTGAGGACGCCCATGCAGTGGAGTCCCGACAAGAACGCCGGTTTTTCCAAGACGGACCCGCAGCAGCTATACCTTCCGGTGGTGATCGACTATGCATATCATTACCAGACGATCAACGTGGAAAACGAGGAAAAGAACCCCTCGTCCTTTCTGTGGTTCATGCGCCGGACGCTCGCCCTGAGAAAGCGCCTCAAGGCGTTTGGCAGGGGCAGCATGAAAATCGTGCACTCGAGCAACAATAAGGTATTCTCGTTCATACGCGAGTACGGGGACGAGAAAGTCCTTATCGCGGTGAACCTGTCGCGGCTGCCTCAGATGACGACCCTCGATCTGTCTGAATACAAGGGGCTCGTCCCGGAAGAGTTTCTCAGCCGAAGCAGGTTTCATCAAATCGGCGAAAATCCGTATGTCCTCACCTTCGGGGGATATGGAGGGTATTTCTTCGTGCTGGGTGAAAAGGTATCCGGAGAGATATGCATAGGATCTCTTGGCGGAGAAGCTCTGGATGTGGGCGCTCATTGGACCGGTGTTTTCGAAGGCAAAGCGCGCGAGGTGCTGGAAGACGAGATCCTCCCTTCCTACGTGAGCGGCTGCCGGTGGTTCGGGGGCAAAGCGCGCCAGGTACAACAACTCAGAATAAGCGAAATCGTGCCGGTTACAAGGGATTCGGTTCATGCCCAGATTGTTTTGCTCAACGTGGATTATACAGAAGGCATGTCCGATTTGTACGTTATTCCGATCGGATTTGCGCATGGGGAGGAAGCGGACCGGATCAGGGAGGAATTCCCTTTTGCAGTGATTGCCCGCGTAAAGTCGGGAGGTGTTGAAGGCATAATTTACGACAGCCTGTACAATGAAGCTTTCTGCAACGAACTACTGGGAGGGATTTTCCGAAGGCGCAACCTGAGGGCCAACTCGGCCGAACTCATATCCTATGCCGGAAGAGCGCTGGATGGTGAGTTGCTGAAAAAAACGGACCTCTTGAAGCCGAGGGTCCTCAAGGCGGACCAGACAAACACTTCGGTTCTTTTTGGTGAAGAGTACTTCCTGAAGCTTTATCGTCATCCCGACGAAGGGTTGAATCCCGACCTGGAGCTTACACGGTTTCTTACCGATGAAGTCAATTTCCCCTTCATTCCGGCGTTTGCTGGAGGGATTGAACTGAAACGAAGGGGAGGGGGGCAGATAACGATCGGCATTCTCCAGAAATACATCCCCAACCAGGGAGACGCGCTCGGTTTTTTCCTCTCCGGCCTGAACAGGTTCTATCCCGCAGCGCTCGGGAGAAAAGACGATCTGCCGGAGATGCCGAGAATGTCCCTCCTGGATATGGCCCTGCAGGGAGTTCGGCTGATTCCTCAGGACATGCAGGTCGGCGTGCCGGAAGAAATGGTGGCGCTTCTGGGTATCAGGACGGCACAGATGCATCTTGCCCTTGCATCCGGTAAGGATCGCCTGATTGTACCGGAGAAGTTTTCGGTACTCTGGCAGCGTTCGGTTTTCCAGTCAATGCAGGCTCTTCAGAAGAGGACCTTCCAACTGCTAACGAAAAACCTTTCGAAGTACCCCGAAGCGGTCGCCGCGGAACTCGCGGAAGTGCTGCCGTTGGGGGGCAGGATACTCTCCATATACCGGACTATTATGACCGAAAAGTTCAATGCAAAGCGGATTCGAGTTCACGGAGACTATCACCTGGGACAGGTCCTCTATACGGGGAAGGATTTCGTTATTATCGATTTCGAAGGAGAACCCGCCAGAACGCTCGGTGAGAGGCGAATCAAGGTTTCGCCTTTGAGGGACGTCGCGGGAATGATTCGTTCCTTCCATTACGCTTCGTACCTCGCGCTGCTGAAAGGGTCGGAGGTCAGGACCGAAGACGTGCAGACTTTGGAGCCCTGGGCCGAACTCTGGTACAGGAGCACGTCCGCGACCTTCCTGCACGCTTACCTGCGGGAAATGGAAGGAAGCGGCCTGATCCCGAAAGACGTCAAAGAACTCGAAACACTCCTGGCCTGTTTCCTGCTTGACAAAGCGGTTTACGAACTGGGATATGAAATGAATAACCGGCCGGAATGGGTGGCGATTCCCGTCAGGGGAATAAAGTATCTCGTGGAAAGCACGGGCTGAGGCCGGAAACGGAGGAGGAAACCATGGATAAACCGTATGTGAATCACGAATTCAGCATGCTTACGGATCACGATACCTATCTCTTTAAAGAGGGGAACCACTTCAGGCTCTATGAGAAACTGGGTTCACACATCGTCAACGTGGATGGAGTAAGCGGGACCTATTTCGCCGTCTGGGCTCCGAATGCCAGGTCGGTTTCCGTAATCGGCGATTTTAACTCCTGGAACCGGGAGTCGCATGAACTCGCAGTAAGATGGGACGGTTCCGGCGTTTTCGAGGGATTCATTCCGGGAGTCGGACAAGGCGCAATTTACAAGTACTACATTGTTTCCAGAGAAAACGGCTACAGTGTGGAAAAAGGAGATCCCTACGCCAGGCACTGGGAAACGCCCCCAAAAACCGGTTCCATCGTCTGGGATACGAGCTACGAATGGAACGACAGGGAGTGGATGGAAAGACGCGGATATGTAAACCGGCTGAACGCTCCCTATTCCATCTATGAACTCCACCTGGGCTCCTGGAGACGCGTCCCCGAACAGGGAAACCGCTGGATGAGCTATCGCGAAATGGCGGATTACCTCCCCGGGTACGTCAAGGAGATGGGTTTCACCCACGTGGAATTCCTTCCCATTATGGAGCATCCTTTTTACGGATCCTGGGGCTACCAGACTCTCGGATACTTCGCGCCGACTTCCCGTTTCGGCACTCCCCAGGATTTCATGTACCTGATCGATGTCCTCCACCAGAACGGTATCGGCGTCATCCTCGATTGGGTCCCGTCCCATTTCCCCAGTGACGAATACGGGCTTACCTTCTTCGACGGGACGCACCTGTTCGAGCACCAGGATCCCCAGAAGGGTTATCATCCCGAGTGGAACAGCTACATCTTCAACCACGGGCGATACGAAATTCGGGCCTTTCTCATCAGCAGCGCACTCTTCTGGCTGGACAGGTACCACGCGGACGGCCTGCGCGTGGATGCGGTCGCCTCCATGCTTTACCTCGACTACGCCCGCAAGGAAGGGGAGTGGATCCCCAACATGTACGGAGGTAAGGAAAACCTGGAAGCGATCTATTTCATCAAAAGGTTCAACGAGGTCGTCTACCAGGAATACCCGGACGTGCAGACAATCGCGGAGGAATCGACTTCCTGGCCCATGGTTTCGAGACCCGCCTACGTCGGCGGACTCGGTTTCGGCATGAAGTGGAATATGGGCTGGATGCACGACACCCTGGATTACTTCTCGAAGGACCCCATATACCGCAAGTTTCACCAGAACCTGCTCACGTTTAGCATATGGTACGCCTTTTTCGAAAACTTCATCCTGCCGCTTTCCCATGACGAAGTGGTCTACGGGAAGGGATCCCTCATCCAGAAGATGCCGGGAGACGACTGGCAGAAGTTTGCGAACCTCAGGCTGCTTTTCGGCTATATGTTTGGCCAACCGGGCAAGAAGCTCATCTTCATGGGTGGCGAATTCGGGCAATGGGACGAGTGGTATCACGAAAAAAGCATCGACTGGCACCTGCTCGACAATCCCGGCAACCTGGGAGTGCAGAGATGGGTCCAGGATCTAAACGGCGTGTACAAGACGGAACTCGCTCTGCATGAACTCGATTTCAGCAACAACGGTTTCGAATGGATCGATTTCCATGATTCCGAATCGAGCGTAATCGCTTTTCTGAGGAAGGGAGAGACGACCGGAAATATCATTCTGGTGGCGGCGAATTTCACGCCGGTACCGCGGCCGAACTACAGGTTCGGGGTTCCCCGAGGAGGATACTGGAAAGAGATGCTGAACAGCGACTCCAAGATATACGGCGGAAGCGGGTACGGTAATTTCGGAGGGGTTGAGGCCGCACCGATCCCGTGCCACGGAAGAGACTATTCCATATCGCTCGTCTTGCCGCCGTTGGGTATCGTTTTCCTGAAGAGCGAAGCGCCGGTGGAGCCGGGCACGCCGGAAGAGGAGGGCGCGCTGGGGGAGTGAGGCGGTGAGGAGTGAGCGGCGAGCGGTGAACTGAGAAAACCTAAGTTTTAACCCTGGGGTTCCCCGCCGGCTCCCAAGCTCCGGGGATGAAGTCCCGCGGCCGCTTTCCGTACGCGGTTTGAACAGGAATGAAACTCCGTTCTCAGATTGAGGTCCCGCAAGCCGACATTTGAAGAAGAGCGGAGCCGTGTAGGGT
>JAEZHY010000253.1 GCA_023416335.1 Pseudomonadota bacterium
TACACTTACCCATGATCTGCCTCCTTGGTTGTGGCTCTTTTCTGGTTTTTTCCAACGCTCCAGAATAACCCACGTTGGCAAGGAGGCGGATCAACTTTCTTTACCCGTCATCCATTATGGCTACGGCCCCAATGGCTGCCTTACTTTTTGGAGTCTCCGGCACCTTCATCGGTGATCTTTTGTGCTGCGCACCCGGAAATGATTCCGGCAGCCCGCTGACCCTTGATCCAAGGGGACGGATGGTGGGCACGATGAAACCTGTGCCCACCATCCGCTGCTCACAACAAAAAAGCCGCCCCTTTTGGGAGCGGCTTTTTCTTTATTCCGAAAAACCGAGGTTTTTAGCTCGATTTGGTCTTGTCCAGTTCAGCTTTGAGTCTTTCAACTTCTTGTTTGTACTTCTCTGCTTCTTCTTTCAGCTTTGCATCGCTGTTGGGTTCCTGGGATTCCTTGCCCTTCGGGAACGGAAGTTTGTCTTTTACTTCATCGTAGCCAAGATAAGCGGCCATCAGTCCGCCGAGGAGCAGGACGAGCGGGATAGCGCCCCCGATGAATCTAAACACCGCATCGTACCAGATGATGATGCCCAGAAAGCCGAGGAACGCAGCGGCAACTCCGCCAACAAAAACCTTCATAATCTTTCCTCCTATCGTGTGGTTCGCAATTGGTACTAAAAGGTTCTCTTTCTATCTCCTCGAAATCAATATCAGCTGATACAGTCGTTTCCGGATAGACAGGAGAACACGGATAGCATGGCGATTCAAATAATGCAAGAAGAAATTGGCGGTCGAAAAAGTGAGGCTCTCCGGCTATGGAGCGCTGGAATTTCCGATTTGACATGAATTCTTCATTCCTTTTTGTGTTGACTCGCTTTCGTTTCGGTAAGTATAAATAAAGATTCTGATTTGGCCGGGCTTCTTTGTCTTTTTGAGGTTCGGCATCCACAGCAAAATAATTCGGCCGGATCTCACGATCGGATCAGCATTTTTCTATCGAAACCTGGTCGGGCGTGTAAAGGATAAATCGCGCAATGTTTGATAAGCACTTGAACGGTATTGAAAAACCAGGTCGGTATATCGGCCTTGAACTCAACTCATACAGGAAAGATTTTCAGGAAGCTTCAATTCGATTCGCTCTGGCATTTCCCGACGTCTACGAGATTGGCCTCAGCCATCTGGGATTGCAGTTACTCTATCACCAGCTGAACCGAACCGAAGAGGTCATGGCGGATCGTGTGTACTCGCCCTGGCCCGATTTCGAGGAGAGGCTGAGACAGACCGGTGAACCATTGAGGGGCATTGAAAGCGACCAGCCGCTTGCCTTGTTTGACTTCGTCGGATTCAGCCTTCAGTACGAGTTGAGCTACTCAAATATTCTAACAATTCTCGACGTGTCGGGAATCCCCCTGCGCGCATCCGAACGCACCAGCGGGCATCCGTTCGTAATCGGAGGCGGTCCGTGCGCTTTCAATCCGGAACCTCTTGCAGACTTCTTCGATTTCCTCGTGCTGGGAGAGGCTGAAGAGGTATTGCCGGAACTGATAGAGGCGTACCGCGACTGGAAACGGGCCGGAAGCGGCAGGCGTGAAGAGTATCTCGCCGAAGTCCGCAAAATCCCGGGTGTATATGTTCCATCGTTCTTCGACGTTTCCTATAACGAAGACGGGACTGTTTCAGCCATTACGCCCCGGTATTCCGATTATACCGGGGTCACCAAAAGACTCGTAAGCGACCTGGACCGGATCTGCCCGATCCCAGAGAACCCGATTGTGCCTCTGATCGACATCGTTCACAATCGGCTGGGGCTCGAAATTGCCCGTGGGTGCACCAGGGGGTGCCGTTTCTGCCAGGCGAGTTTTATCTATCGGCCGGTAAGAGAGCGCGATCCGGGGTATGTCTTCAGTGCAGCAAAGAAAGCGCTTGCCGCAAGCGGGTTTGAGGATGTTTCGCTTCTTTCTTTCAGCACTGGAGATTACTGCGCGATTCAGGGCCTGCTCGGAGCGCTCGTAAAGGAACTCGAACCGCAGAAGATCGCCGTTTCGTTTCCTTCCATGCGTGTGGGAACTCTTACGCCCGAACTGATGGAACATGTAAGGAAGATCCGCAAGACGGGATTCACGCTTGCTCCGGAAGCCGGAAGCGAGCGCCTGCGGCGGATGATAAACAAGGGAATAAAGGACGAAGACCTGCTCTCAGCCGCCGAATCGGCTTATGAAATGGGCTGGCGGGTGATCAAGCTCTATTTCATGATGGGCCTTCCAGGTGAGACCGAGGCGGACCTCGATTCTCTCGTGGACCTCTGCCTCAGGGTCTGGGAGAAGGGAAAAAAGACGAGAGCGTCGGTCAATATTTCGGTGTCCACTTTCGTTCCAAAGCCCATGACCCCGTTCCAGTGGGCCGGGCAGCTCAGGGAAGAGGAAATCAGGGATTGCCTGCAGTCGCTCAAGGATCGCCTGAAAAAGCCCGGGCTCAAGTTGAAATGGAACGCCCCGGGTGCGAGCATCTTCGAAGCGGTGTTCGCCCGTGGAGACCGGCGGCTTGGAAATGCCCTTCTGCGTGCCTGGGAACTCGGGGCACGTTTTGACGGCTGGACCGACCACTTCCGGGAGGACATCTGGTATCGAGCCCTGGAAGAAACCGGGTTGAGCGCCTCCTTCTATGCCCAACGCACCCGTGCCCTCGATGAAATCCTTCCCTGGGACCACCTGTCCGCGGGTGTCTCCCGCAATTATCTTGTGAAGGAATACGAAAAATCCCTGAGTGAAGAATACACGCAGGATTGCCGCAGGGGCAGTTGTACCGC
>JAEZHY010000292.1 GCA_023416335.1 Pseudomonadota bacterium
TGCACCCGTATCCAAATGTGCGATTTTACGCCATTCACTCGAGGTAGGAGCCGTATGAGGTAACTCCTCACGTACGGATCTGTGCGGGGGGTGCCGGGTAACCGGCATTCCTACCGTGACACTGAAAGAACCGTGATCAGTGAACGGTGAGCTGAAAAAAACAAAAATTCTCTATGAGTGAAAGAAATTCCGGTGGGTAGGGTGGGAGAGCGGAGCGCGGTGGTTTTATCGTGCTCACCGCCCGGCTTTCGAAAGAACCCGTTCTGATGAGATTCCGGCAGACCGAACGATTTCAGGATATGAGCCCTTGCGCTCGCCCGGCGGCAATGCATCCTGTCCCATCCCGGCACATCCGACACGGTGCACGCCCAAAAAAACGGTGGGCACAATAAAACCCGTGCCCACCCTACGGCTACTCAGTTCACTGCTCTTTACTCTTTCCGCTTCTTCCTCGGCTTCTGTGCCTTGCCGTTTTCCTTTTCCGCACGGTACATCTTGTAATTGATGCTGTCCACAAGCGCCTGCCAGCTTGCCTCGATGATGTCGTGCGAAACGCCGACCGTTCCCCAGTGGTCGGTTTCGTCATGGGACTCGATCAGGACGCGCACTTTTGCGGACGTGCCGGGGCGTCCGGGAAGAACGCGCACTTTGTAGTCGCTCAACTCCATCCCCTTGAGTTCGGGGTAGAATTTTTCGAGCGACTTTCGCAGGGCGTTGTCGAGAGCATTAACCGGGCCGTTTCCCAGGGCTGCTGTGTGTTCGAGCTGACCGCCTACCCGGATGATAATGGTCGCTTCGGCTACAGGGTCGCTGCCTTCGCTTACCTTTTGATCGATCACGCGGAATCCGACCAGTTCGAAATACTTTTTGCTCTTCCCCATTGCCCGATTGATGAGCAGCTCAAAGCTGGCTTCCGCGGCTTCGAACTGGAAGCCCTGGTTTTCCAGTTCTTTCAGTTCCTGCAGCACCTGCATGGCAACGGGATCGGATTTTGAGATGCGCAGCCCGAATTCTTCGGCTTTACGCTTGATCGCCGCCCGGCCGGAAAGGTCGGATACGAGCACTCGGCGCCTGTTGCCGACCAGGGTGGGATCTATATGTTCGTAGGTGGTCGGGTTCTTCTCGACCGCGCTGATGTGGACGCCCCCCTTGTGTGCGAAGGCGGCCCGGCCGATGAAAGGCTGATACTTGTTGGAAGGCACATTTGCCAGCTCCAGGATGAAGCGGCTTACCTTGCGCAGCTTTTGCAAATTTTCCGGGCTGAGGCAGCCGATGCCCATCTTCAAACACATATTGGCCATGATCGAGCAAAGGTCGGCGTTTCCGCACCGCTCGCCGATTCCGTTTATGGTCCCCTGTACCTGGACTGCGCCCATCTCCACGGCGGTGAGCGTGTTCGCCACGGCGAGATCCGAATCGTTGTGCGCGTGGATGCCGAAGCGCATGCCTGGAAATCTGTCTTTCACGGCCTGAACTCCTGCCTGGATCCTGCTCGGCAGGCACCCGCCGTTGGTGTCGCACAGGACGATGCACTCGGCGCCCGCATCGAAGGCCTTCCCCAGGGTGGCAAGAGCGTATTCCGGATCGGCTTTGAATCCGTCGAAGAAGTGCTCGGCATCGTAGATGACGGTCTTTTCGTGCTGCCGGAGGTAGGCGATGCTGTCCGATATCAGAAGCAGGTTTTTCTCCAGCGTGGTATGGAGCGCGTCTTTTACGTGAATCGTCCAGCTTTTTCCGAAGATCGTGACCGTTTCGGTCTTGGCTGCGAGCAGGGCCTTCAGGTTCGAATCGGAAGCGGCCGTCGTGCCGGGATGGTGCGTTGCTCCAAAAGCAGTGACTTTGGCCTGCTTCAGGTGATAGTTGCGGATTTCCTTGAAAAAGCCCACGTCCTTCGGGTTCGATCCGGGCCAGCCCCCTTCGATGTAATGAATCCCGAGATCGTCGAGTTTGAGAGCGATCCGAACCTTGTCTTCCGCCGAGAAGGAAAAATCCTCGGCCTGAGTGCCGTCCCGTAGAGTTGTATCGTAGATTCTTACTTCCATAGTCCAGTTCCTCGACTGGTGTTTCGTCCCAGGTTAATAACCGGCATTCCCCGGAAAATGCGGCCGGCTTGTTATGGAAGCATCAGCATGAGCGAGGATAACTGAGGCAGCTGCAGGGGAGAGATAACCGGAGAATTATGGTCAGCGGTCAGGAGCGCCGGAAACGGCCGGAGGTCCGGACATCCCAAAATGGAAATGCACCCGGACCGCCCGAACCGGCTTCCGCCTATTCCTTTTCTTCCCGAATCTGGATGTTTCCGGGTGCCTGCAGCTCTTTATCGAGTTCGAATGCATCGTGCAGGACCCTTACGGCCAGTTCGGCGTATTTTTCGTCGATAATGCAGGAGATCTTGATCTCCGATGTTGCGATCATCTTGATATTGATTTTGTTCTCGGCCAGGGTGTCGAACATCTTTGTTGCGACCCCGCTGTGATTCCTCATGCCGAGTCCGATAATGGAAATCTTTGCGATGTCGAGATCTCCGAGTACCTGGCTGTCGCCGAATTCGCTGGCCACTTCCTCGAGCAGCTTGATCGTCTGGGCGTGATAAGCCTTGGGAACCGTGAAAGACATGTTGGCCCTGCCCGGAACGCCGCTCGCCCCCTGGACGATCAGGTCCACGTTGATGCCCGCGCTGGAGATTGGCTGAAAGACTTTGGCGGCAACTCCCGGCGTATCGGGGACATTGGTGATTGTAACTCTGCCTTCGGCCTTATTGTAGGTGATTCCCGAAACCACCACTTTTTCCATATGTTCATCCTCCCGTGTGACAAGGGTGCCAGGGGCATCGGTAAAGGAAGAGAGGACCATGATGGGAACGTTGTATTTCATTCCGAATTCCACGGAACGAATGTGCAGGACTTTCGCGCCCATACTGGCCATCTCGAGCATTTCTTCGTAGCTTATCTTTTCGAGCTTCCGGGCTTTGGAGCAAATGTTCGGGTCCGTTGTGAATACGCCCTCGACGTCCGTGTAGATCTCACAAACGTCGGCACCGAGTGCCGCGGCCAGGGCAACGGCGGTGGTGTCGGATCCCCCGCGCCCGAGGGTGGTTATGTTGCCGTCGTCATCGTATCCCTGGAAGCCGGCGACCACTACGACCTTTCCCTCGGAGAGCTTTTCCATGATCGGCTGGGTCTGAATCCAGTTAATGCGGGCCTGGCCGTAATTGCCGTCCGTCATGATCCCGGCCTGGTAGCCGGTCATGGAAACCGCATCCTCGCCCATTTGCTTTACCGCTATGCAGAAAAGGGCTATCGACGTCTGCTCGCCGGTTGAGAGCAGCACGTCCATTTCGCGCGGATCCGGGCATGGACTCAGCTCGGCCCCGAGTTTGAGCAGTTTGTCGGTATGTCCGGCCCGGGCTGAAAGGACAACAACGAGCTGATCGCCATTTTTCTTACGCTCGAGTACCCGCCTGGCAACGGCCGAAATCCGTTCGGCGTTTGCAACGGAAGTCCCGCCATATTTTTGTACGATAAGAGCCATCGACTTTCGATCCCTCCACGGTCAAGTGTTGCGGCCCACAGTCGCTTGAAAAACACATACGCAAGTAACCAAAATGAGAGGAGTTGTCCACAAAAAACGAGCAGTTTGAACTACTTTTGGGTGAACGGTAAGCAGTGAACAGAAAACTGAAACCGGCAGTTGGGTGAGAATCTGGCTGTTGAATTCTTTCGGAATTATCGTTGATTTCCGATTCGGGCGGTTATAAAGTGCTTCTTTAAATGAACGGCTTCTTTTCCAACCACAGGGTTCAGCCATGAACATTCTCTTTGTCTATCCCAAAGTTGCCGAAACATTCTGGAGTTTCAAACATGCTCTGAGAGTAGTCAGCCGGAAAGCCGCATTTCCGCCGCTCGGCGCTCTTACCGTTGCCGCAATGCTCCCCGACTGCTGGAAGAAGCGGCTTGTCGACCTCAACGTGAAAGCACTCAGGGATGAGGACATCCACTGGGCCGACTACGTCTTCATCAGCGCAATGATAGCCCAGAAAGACTCAACCCGGGAAGTGGTGGACCGCTGCCGCAAACTCGGGGCCAGGATGATCGGAGGCGGGCCGCTCTTCAGGGTCTTCCGCGACGATTTTGCCGAGGTGGATCATCTCGTTTATGGAGAAGCGGAATCGATAATCGCCGAACTGGTGAAGGACGTCGAGGAAGGGCGTCCGCGGAAGGTCTACAATTCTTCCGGCTTTCCTTCGCTGGATACCGTTCCGATCCCGATGTGGGACCTCATCAACCTGAACGATTATGCCGCCATGTCGGTCCAGTATTCCAGGGGATGTCCCTTCAACTGCGAATTCTGCGACGTCATAGTCATGAACGGGCGAATTCCCCGGCTGAAACAAAACGGACAGGTGCTGGCCGAACTCGACGCACTTTATGCGCGCGGATGGCGCGGGTCGGTTTTCATCGTCGATGACAATTTTATAGGCAACAAAGCCCGCGTAAAGGAACTCCTGAAAAGCATTATCGGATGGCAGAAGGGGCGGTTGCGTCGCCTGAACTTCTTTACCGAAGCTTCGGTCAATCTTGCCGAAGATCCCGAACTGATGAACCTGATGGTTCAGGCCGGCTTCAACAAGGTGTTCCTGGGACTGGAAACGCCTTCTGAAGAGAGCCTCAAGGAATGCGGAAAGTCCCAGAACCTCAAGCGGAACCTCTCCGAATCCGTTGCCGTTATCCACGACAACGGCCTGGCGGTCATGGGCGGGTTCATTATCGGGTTTGACAACGATCCGCCGGACATCTTCCAGCGGCAGGTGAACTTCATCCAGAAAAACGGGATCGTGACGGCGATGATCGGGCTCCTGACCGCGATCCCCGGAACGCGGCTCTACGCACGGCTGGAGAGCGAGGGCAGGATGCTCTTCAAAGCCTCCGGCGACAATACCGACGTAAGCGGTACGCTTAATTTCGTGACCAGGATGGACCGGACGAAGATCATCGACGGCTACAAATGGGTCATGAACAGCATTTATTCGCCTGAAATGTACTACAACCGGATTCTTGCATTTCTCCGCACATATAAACCCCGGGCCAAGACATACCTGGAGAACAACGACCTCCTGACCTTCGTCCGTTCGCTCTGGTATCTCGGGATAATCGACCAGAAATCCCGAAACTACTACTGGAAGTTGCTCCAGAAAGGGATGTCCAGGTACCACGACTCCTTCAGCGACGTGGTGACGATGGCCATCTATGGGTATCATTTCCGGAAGCTCTTCTGGTCCGAACAGCCCACGTCCGCTACGCCGCTAGCAGTTTGATAACCGTTTAATTCCAATACCGGCCTTCGGACAGGGTCTCTTGTGCTTCGCGCCCGGAAACTATTCCGGGCCGCCCTCCAGAGCAGATTCAGGCTTTTGGCCGGGTGGCCCGCTTGCTTTGCCCGGAGTTCCGCCCGGACGGGAAAGAGGTGTAGGACGGCTCCCTTTCCTGGCGTGCAACTTTGAATCCAGCGGAGTCTCCGGGTAGCCAGCCAGGTTTGAACGAGTATAAGAAGCTTCCATTCCCGTTACGTCGAGGCACGGTTTCCTGACCGTGCTGGCCGGGAACCGCTTTTCTGTTCACTGTTCACTGCACCACCGGCACCTCATCGTAAGTCCTACCGTCCAGGAGACGTCCGCTGCGTTTTTTGTTTGTCCCTCCCCACTGCTTGAAGAAGAAGGCAACTCCGTACTCCCGGCAGACTGAAAGAAGCATTCTCACCCAGTCTTCCCTGACCGGGCGGCATTTCGGTCCCGATTCCCCGCCGACAATCGCCCAGTGGATGCTTTCCAAGGAGATATCTTTTATAGGCCCGAGCAGGGGTTCAAATGAAACGAACCGCACACGTGCCGGGACCTGCCTCAGGTCGGACAGCCGGTGCGCGGCTTCCCGGTTCTCGACGGTAACCCCCATCCAGACATTCTCAGGCCATTTAAGCTTTGGCGACAGCTCCGCCAGGCGCTCGCTGCGCTTCGTCAAAACCTGGAACGTGTGCTGCGGGCAATTCCCCATGGTTTCGAAAATGTGCTGAATGAAATCGAACGGGACGTCCTTATGAAACAGGTCGCTCATCGAATTTACAAAGACCCAACTGGGCTTCTTCCACTTGAGCGGCGCCGCGATCAGGTCCTCATGCATTGTGAGTTCAAATCCGTTGCGATACCGGTCCATTCCCATGGCCTTGAGCCGTCTTGCCATCCGCTCCGCATAGCAGTTCATACATCCGGCGCTCAACTTGGTGCATCCGGTTACCGGATTCCAGGTCAGCTCGGTCCATTCTATTTTTGTTTGTGTTGCCATTGATTACTTTCCCGCCAAAGGTCGATTACAATCTCCAGTTGAGCTTGCGTGATGTGCTGTCATGCAACTCCGAACCACCGGCGATTTGTTGTTTCCAATTGTAAAATGGTAAAGAAGTAAAGGCTATGGGTTGGATGCGAATTTGAGGATTGGAGTCAGCGGGAACGTACTCTAAAAGCTTTTGACAGAGCCGGGTTGCCGGATGGTGAATATTGCTTTGTTCTACCATCAGACTGCTGCAACTGGAAATCGGGATAATCAAGTTCGAATGGTCAATGACAATTGTGGAAGGGACCTCTTCCTATCCGAGAAAT
>JAEZHY010000297.1 GCA_023416335.1 Pseudomonadota bacterium
AGACCGCAGATTGGACCAACTGAACATGTTTTAATAGTCGCCACCTTTTAGGTGGCCAATGGTTTACAACCGCTTTGAGCGGTCCACGGTTTTACAAGCCTCCGGCTTTGCCGGAGGTACATGACTAGATTTCCAGGTGTGCCCTGGTGAGATGCCGATGTCCATTCGGTAGTATAGGGGCAAATTCGACGCATTATCTCCATACAACGATCTGTGTTTCCATTTTACAGGTTTTGCTGAATTGAGGCGCAGGTATGTAGTCCATTAGATTTCCCCCATGTTCAGGATGATGTGCCGCTAACTGACCAAAGGAGGTAAAGATGGATTACGGAGATCTGCGAAGAATTCTTACAGCAGCTGTTGTCTGCGCCGTCTTCATTGTTCTGGCGGCCTGGAGCGCTGCAAATGCACAGGCCCTGTCGCCGTCGAACATGCCCGCTGTTGGCGGGAACTATTCCGGCAACAACGACGGCAACGGCGATCATGGCGGGGATAATGGAAACGGTTACCATGGCGGAGACAGCAGCTATGGTGGGGACCACCCCGGGTTTCCCGGAGGCGGGGGAAACGACCAGGATAATGACGGACATGACGGCGGGCAGTGGCAGCAGCGCGGCAATTCCTGGTGGTACCATTACGACAACTACTGGTACCGAAATGACGGAAAAAACTGGTGGTGGAACGACGATCAGCGCTGGTGGAGAAGGATCGGAAACTATTGGATGTACAACGACGGGACCGACTGGTGGAGATGTGACGGTTCGAGGTATTGGAAACATAACGGAAACAGGTGGGAACAGCAGGGGATGTAACCCGGCTTGATCACTGAAAGCACATCATCCCGGCCTCTACGGAATGCGGCAACGCTCCCCGATTGGGTGTTGCCGCACCCCATTCAAATACCGACATCGAGCCTCTTAAAACGAATACTTGAACCCGGCATTGACGAAGTGGGCTGTATAATTTTCCCCGCCGACCTCGGCGCTGTAATCGAGTTGGACGATAAGATTCTTCGCAAGCCCTGCCGCAGCCAGCGTGCCGCCCACCAGCGCAAAGTCCCGGTCGAGAGCATCCGTTCTGAAAACAAACGTACTTCCCGCCTGAGTAAAACGGGCATCCAGGCTGCGGCTGTCGTTCGAGAATTCGTGCTGATATGATGCAAAGATTTGAGGAAAGATCTTCAACCCGCAGGCCTCGAAGGGGAGAGTCACGCGTCCGCCAAGGCCCGATTGGAGAGATTCGGCGCCCTGGCCGGCGACAGTAAGGTTCAGGGAATCCGCCCCGTTTTCGGTAAAGCCGTCTACCCACAGATGCGAGTAGGCGATTGTTGCGTTAGGAGTCACGACCAGACCGCCAACTTTGAAATCGTACCCCGCTTCTCCGTAGGCGTTGAATTGGTGGGCCGTTGTGGAACTATTCGCCCTCCTGGAAAGACCGCCGAAGCTGAGGTCACGTTCGAGGTCGAACAGGTTAAGCGTGTAGCCCATGGAACCAAGAACGTAAAAAGGTTTGGGAATGTAAGCTGCGTAGACGTTCAAGGGAATTGAATTTACGTTGATGCTTCCGCCGGAGTCTGAAAAATCCGATGCCGTGCGGGTGTAGCCGGTTGATATCCCTGCGAGAAAATCATCGGTAAAGAAAGTGTCCGCCCCTTCTTTTGTGGGATCAGCCTAATCCGCCTTAGAAAACTGTTCGGTTCACATGACGCGCGAATGTCACGCGGAAGGCAGTGCCATGTGATCCGGAGTGGAATGACCGACACAAGGAAATCCCCACCTGGAGCAGATATGCCCCTTTTTGTGATAAGGCTCCTTTGCCATGAATTTACGAATCTACGGTCAGTACGATCTTTCCCGGTTTATGAGGCTTTCCGGCTGGCATCTCGTGTGCGAGTCAGCTTTGGCAAAAGGAAGCACCTCTCCGACATTTGCCCTGATCCTGCCGGAGTCGAACAATGCGGCAAGCCCGGCCAGTCCGGATGTGACTTTGACGAGAAAGAACACGCCTTGAACGCCGTATAGTGAGGCCTTGTCCCGATCGGGCGGGGAAACTGAAGACACGAGAATCCCTCCGGGCTTGAGGACCTCGAACGATCGGTTCAGCGTCTCACCGCCGACCGTGTCAATGACGACATCGATGTCCTGTACCTCCTGTTCAAAATCGGCAGCCTGTACGTCAATGACCTGGTCCGCATGCAGGGCACGGACATAATCCACGTCGCGGCTGAAGGCAGTGGTGATGACTTCGGCTCCGGACTGCCCGGCAAACTGGACCGCATAGGCGCCCACGTTCCCGCCCCCGCCCAGTACGATCACACGTTTTGTCCGGTCCACCTTTCCGTAATCGAAGACCATCTGCCATGCCGTGGTGGCCACGACTGGACCGAAGCAGCCTCTCGATATAGTTCAGGCTTCCCGGCTTGCGTACGACCATGGCAGCATCTGCGACGGCGTATTCGGCAGGCGCCGGTAAACCGGGAATTTGTCACCCCGAAGATGTCATCGCCGTGCTTTACCGGTAGATGACCGGCAATTCATGGTCGAGACCGGCGACAATCGCCAGAAGACGGGCTCGAATAAAGGGGATCCGTGTTGTGAAAGGCAGGAACTCACGGAACAGCCTGAAGACGGCCGAGTCGCCTGACGCAATCCGGGAAATGAACTTGACAGTGCTTACGACCTGGCTATCGACCGGTCGCCTCAGTCGGTCATAATTAGACAATCGGTCGGCTCGCAGGAGTTCAGCAAAAACCCTCACATCCTCAATGCCAAGATTCATGCCTCGGGCGCCGACGGGCGAGTGGACGTGGGCAGCATCTCCAGCCAGATAGACTCTGCCTGCCTCAAATGTTGCTGCAACGCGGTGGGATATATGAAAACTCGATTCCCAGACAGTCGGACCGGCCTGTTCGGCGTGCAACAGTTGGGATAGCGGGTCAGGGCGATTGCCCAAAACGCGCCAGATCGGCTTTTCGGTCCGGCTCTCTAAAACAGGATCGACCACCCTGATCATGAACAGGAAGGCTCCCTCTTCCAGAAAAAAGGCGTGCCCATGATCTTCCGCGAGCGTTGTTTGTAATGGAGCATCAGCCAGATGCCATTTGCCGGGGAACGTCGAACCCACGAAATCGATTCCGAGTTGCTGACGGGCTATGCTGCGGGCTCCATCGGCAGCCAGAAGCCATGGGCAGCGAACTGCTTCGGAGGGTCCGCCGGCACTCGGTTCGATGACAACTTCGACATGGTCCGGAAAGATTCGACAGTCCACCATCTTTATTCCGCGTTCAATTCTGCCTCCGGCAGCCTCAAAGGAGTCGGTCAACAGTTGCTCGGTCGTCGCCTGCGAGAGGGCAAGCATGAAAGGGAAATGGGGATCTATCCCGGTGAGATTTAGCGCCGCTATCATCCGCCTACGGTTGTAAAACCGAACGCCATGGACAGGTAAGCCCACCTGCAGCATCCGCCTGCTGATACCGGTCGGCTCGAGAATACTGAGAGTGCGGGGATTGACTGCCAGTGCCCGGGATTCCCGGGACTGCTCACGGCGCATCTCAATAACTCTCGGAAATAGACCCTGTTCAGCAATGAACAATGCCGCCGCCAGGCCAACCGGTCCGGCCCCGACGATTAGAGGGCGGTCAGATGTATTCATGACAACTCCAATCCTTTATTTGACGGAATTGAAGTGCGTTCGTCAGCTTTACTTATTTGGTTAAAGGTAATGATGAATTTGTGGAGCTACCGCAGGCAAGCTCTGAAGAAAATCCGCTCAAGTTCGGACGGGTCATATTCCTGCCGGGAGGTGGGGGCCGGTGCGCAATTTCCGGAAGCACATATGCTGCTCGGTACTCAAGAACGACGCCGGTTTGCCGGGATCGGAGTCAGCTGCTTCGAGGGAACTGAAGCCGAACGGTTGTTCCCTGCCCCGAACTGCTTTCTATGAACATAGAGCCGCCGTGAGCTTCCATTATGGCCTTACTGAGACTCAGACCGAGACCGAATCCACCTGTTTCACGGGAGCGGGATGGATCGACCCTGTAGAATGGTTCGAATACGAAAGGAAGGTCCTGTTCGGATATTCCGACTCCCTCGTCCTCGATTTCGACGATATTTGATTCAGCTTCGCATCGAACGCGAATTGCGACGGAGCGGCTGGTTTCTTTGGAGTACTTGACCGCATTGCCTATTACATTTCGAAGGACCGATTTCACTTTCCCGGGGTCCAGAAATGCTTCCGCCGATTCAGGCCCTTCCTCAAGTGTAATGCCGGGCTTTTGCGCTTCAAAATCCTTGATCGTCTCTCGAATCAGCGAAACCAGATCGACGGGGTGCCGATCGAGGGTCAGGTTCCCGCTTTGCATCCTGGCATTAGCAAGAATGGTCGTCACCATGCGATCCATTTCATCTACATCTTCAGCCAGCGATTCTTTCAGGGGGCCATGGGGGGACATCTCCAGGGCGACCCTCATCCGAGTGAGTGGGGATCGCAGTTCGTGGCTGACATCCAGCAGCATCCGTTCCTTCGATCGGATGAGGTGCTGCAGCCTGTCAGCCATCCAGTTGAAAGCGGAAGCAAGTTCACTCAGCTCATCAAGGCAACGGACCCGGACGCGGTGATCGAGACGTCCGGCCCCGAACTGGCGGACCCCCTCCGAGAGAGGGTGCAGGGGAGACATTATCCGGCGAATCCAGAAAAAAGACCCGGTCAGCAGCAGAGTCACTACAGCCACTACGAGGAGGCCCACCCAGATGAGCAGGCGTTCATTAGTGGGACCTCTCACTATTTCGAACAGAAATCTATGATCCCGGTCGGGCTGATAAAGCAGATAATGACTTCCGTGGTAAGCTCCCGCCTGAATGGAGCCTGTGAGCTTCCACTTTAGAATCCGGTCCACGGGAAGCAGGGGTGCCTTTCCCGATGTGGACCAATTGGCTTCGGGCGAGAAGTAATGGATGACCATCCCGGTGTTCCCGGCAATTTCCACGGCGCGATTGAAGTCGGGCGGAGATCCCAGATCTTTTATCAGGTACTGCGCATACTGAGCGACGCTGCTCTGGAAGGCATCCACCAGTATGGCCCGGTGCGCGAACAGGGCGGCGAACAGCAGGATATTGATACCCACGCCGGAAACAACGATCACCAGGAGCAGTCGTGTGTGGATCGAGCAAAGTGCACGTCTCAGTCGATCAAATGCCATTGGGCGGATCCTCTCCGACGAAGACATAGCCTGTCCCCCAGACTGTTCTTATGAAACCGGGATTCTTGGGATCGTCACCCAGTTTTTGTCGAGGATGATCAATTCCAGGTTGTGGCTCTTTATGTATCGAAGGCCCTCGTCGGGATGCGCAGCTGCAAGGACTTCGAACCCAAAAGGGGATAGATAGTCCTTGAGCAACCTGCTCAGTTTTGTATCGTCATCGATTATCAGAATGCGCTGTTTGGGAGGCATTTGGAAAATGTCACATCTGAACGTGAAGTTTTGGTTTCGCTCCGCGCCGTCCCAAACTGCGCTTCATTACACAGGGGCAGGCGCGAAGCACGCTGCTTTTTGTCAGGATTCACGGTCGTCCAGAACCATCGACGCGGTATATAGGAAAGCACCGAGCCCCACCGACAGTAAAGGACCGATACCGCCGGCATTGAAAAAATGTGTAAGAGCATGATTCCAGACAACCCACACAACGGCCGACCAGCAGGATAGCTGAAAAAGAGCGGTCAAAAAAGTCCCAAGACGAAAACGGTAACTCACGCCAAGCCATTTGGGCAATACGATTTCCTTTTGAAGAATCCGGAGTCGGTTTGGTCCTTTCATTCTCCCTCCTCGTGCGAAGGTGCTGCCGGCGCGCGCACCGGCAGCTGCAATTGCCCGCTACTGCATGGGACAATGTCCCGCATGATTTTCAATCAATGTGGCAAGTCGCTGCCTTTGTTCAGGGGTAAGGATTTTTACGAATTCAACCAGACGGTCTCCCAGTTCCGATACGAAATCGTTGAGCATTTCCTTATGCCTGCCCTGGAGAAGCTGGATGCGCTGCATATCCATCGTATCTGCGCGAAGAATACTCACCACTTCCTGCCGATCATTGTCTCTCATCTCGTGGAAAGCTTTCCCGTCGGTCAGCAGCTTCTGAGAAATAGAGTCAAGCTCCTGCTGTTGAGCGGCATCCAGGTCGAGCTTCTTGGTGAGATACGCCGACACCATTGAAATACGCTCCTCAGGATTTCCGAAGCACGAACCCCAGGGAGCGCCCACATGCGCGTACAAAAGCGACCCACCTACGATTAAGGACAAAACCAGAACGATGCCGACGACCGCCTTTTTCCCACAGCTGCATTTCTTTTCCATGCAATCTCCTTTTTTCAAAGTGTTCGAGAATGTGCCTTCGTGTTGAGCATGGAATATCGCAGACCGGGTCGCGGTACTTCTCTGTGTAGTAACAATTTGTAACAAATTGTATCTGGGGGGTTATTGCAGGGGTTGGAAAATTAAGAATTTGTGGAGCCAACTGAAAACTGAGCCCCTGATCCAGGACTTCGAGCCCGGCCGAGGCGCCGTAAATCGGGCCTGGGTACCTCACTGGTGGTAGAAGAGACCTTTCCAACGGTGAGTGCTTCCGCGAACATGGCTTTCTGTGGAGGTGTAAATGGGTTCAGCAAAGATCGCAATCACATTGGATGAAAGTACACTGCACCGGCTTGATCGGCTGGTAAAAGATCGTGTATTCCCGAACCGAAGTAAAGCCATTCAAGATGCAGTAGAAGAAAAACTGGAGAAACTGGAACGAAACCGCCTCGCCAAAGAGTGTGCAAAGCTTGATGCAACCGCAAAGAGGGTTATGGATGAGGAGTTGGAACAGTGGCCGGAATACTGAGAGGAGAGATTCGCTGGGCCGACCTGAATCCAGTAAAAGGAAAAGAGCAAGCCGGCCTGTGCCCTGTTGTCATTCTCAGTCAAGCTATCTTCAACGAGCGCTCGGGCACAGTAATCGCTATGGCCATTACCAGTCAGTCTCAGCGTGCTGGATTTCCTCTCACTCTTGAACTCGACCCGAATGACCTTCCTAAACGATCATGGGTAAAAATCAGTCAAATCCATACATTATCTACGGAGAGGGTCGGCAAAAAGATCGGCACAATATCACCGGAAGAATTGGACCAAATTATTGAAGGCTTGAACGAGATCATTGGAAGCCAACATTAGCGGTAATCGGCTGCCCTTTTCTTTCCACAACGAATCTCACCATCCGAGGGGGTATTTATTTTCACCACCGTTCCAACGCCCAAAAAGCCTGCGCGCCTTTGACGTCGGTGCGCGTTGCACATCGGTGACAATGTACTGTGGGTGGCTTACCATGAATAATAAACAACATGGGAGGAATGCTATGCCGAAGGTGGTCCGTTTTTACGAAACGGGGGGAGCCGAGGTGCTCAGGATCGAGGAAACGCCTCTTGCGGAGCCCGGTGAGGGCGAGGTCCGCCTGGCGGTCGAAGCCATCGGGCTGAACCGTGCCGAAGTCATGTACCGGAGGGGGCAGTACCTGGAAGCTCCGGAGCTGCCTTCGCGGCTCGGCTATGAAGCCGCAGGGGTCGTTTCTGCGGTGGGGCCGGGTACAGTCGGAATCAAAGTCGGCGACCGGGTGAGCACGATACCGTCCTTTTCGATACAGAAATATGGTGTCTACGGGGAAAGTGCGGTCGTTCCGGCCTACGCCGCGGCCCGTTATCCGGGCAATCTGTCGCCGATCGAAGGGGCCGCGATCTGGATGCAGTATCTGACCGCTTTCGGCGCACTCATCGAATTCGGCCGCCTGCAGAAAGGTGCCTTTGTGCTGATCACCGCGGGAAGCAGCAGCGTGGCGCTGGCCGCGATTCAAATCGCAAAGTCCATTGGGGCCGTCCCGATCGCTACGACTCGCGGCCCGGGAAAGAAAGAATTCATAGCGAGCGCGGGGGCGGATCACGTCATCGTAACGGATGAAGAAAACCTGGCGGAGCGGGTGATGGCCTTCACATCCGGGCAAGGCGCCGGGATGGTCTTCGACCCCGTGGGTGGACCGCTTCTGGAAAAGCTGGCTGAGGCCGCCGCTCCCGGGGCAATCATTTTCGTATACGGAGCCCTGTCCCCGGCACCGACCCCGTTCCCGCTGTTCGCAGCACTGGGCAAGGGGTTGACGTTTCGAGGCTACACTCTGTTCGAGATCGTCAGGGACCCCGAAAGGTTTGCCCGGGGCAAGAGGTTCGTCTATGACGGACTCGAATCCGGATCGCTCAAACCCGTCATCGACCGCACTTTCCCGTTCGACCAAATTGTCGAGGCGCACCGGTACATGGAATCCAACCTGCAAAAAGGAAAGATCGTGGTGACGGTTTAAGCCTCCGTTACACGCAGTGCATTTACTCCATCCAGCATACACCTGTTGGGCTCACCCGGCGGCACCATCGGATAGACTTTTTCATCCCGCCCGATCTGCGCCCGGATAAGGCACGGCCCTTTCAATTCGAGGGCCCGAGCCAGAGTGTCCCGGGGATCATCGCTTGCATGCAGATCGAAAGCCGGCATGCCGAATCCTTCGGCTATGCGGATAAAATCGGCAGGCGATTCGAAGTTGCAGGCAAATATCCTTCGATTGAAAAAGAGGTCCTGCTGCTGCCTGACCAGGCCGAGGCAGCGGTTGTCGAAAACCACTATTTTCACGTTGACCCCTTCCTGAACGGCGGTCGCAAGCTCCTGAACATTCATCATGAGGCTTCCGTCCCCACTGAAGCACACAACGGGACGATCCGGCGAACACAATGCCGCCCCGATCGCCGCCGGAACTCCAAATCCCATCGTCCCGAGCCCTCCCGAGGTGAGCCACTGCCTCGGCTTCTGAAAGGGATACGCCTGTGCCGTCCACATCTGGTGCTGCCCCACATCCGTTGCCACGATGGCCTCATCGCCCAGCAGCCCGGCCGTTTCACGAATAAGACTGTAAGGAGCGCCGAGGCCCCCGTTCGAAGACAACGGCCCTGGGTAAGCTTTCTTCAACTGCTTGATAAATGACAGCCATTCTTCCCGCGAGGAGTGTTCCGCCAGGGGCAGGATTCTATCCAGGACTTCGCCGATATCTCCGGTTATGCCGATATGGGCCGTTTTGAGCCGGCCGATCTCATCGGGGTCGATGTCGATGTGGATAACCGTTGCCTGAGGGCAGAACTCTTTCAGCTTGCCGGTCGCCCTGTCATCGAATCGCACTCCCGCCGAAATGAGCAGGTCGCACTCTTCGAGCGCCATGTTCGTATGGACGGCGGCATGCATGCCGACAAGTCCCAGGCAAAGAGGATGTTGGGAAGGAATGGCTCCGAGCCCCATGAGGCTGGTCGCGACGGGAATGGAAGCCTTTTCCGCGAGGAGAACCGTGAGCCGGCCGGCGTCTGCGTGGATCACCCCGCCCCCGAGAAAAAGAATGGGGCGCTTTGCCGCGTTGATGGCTTTCACGGCACGCATAACATCCTCGGCGTGGAAAGCGGGAGACGGATCGGCTTTTCCCGGCGCCGGCCACTCCGCGACGTCAACCTTTTCGGTCTGAACGTCTTTCGGCACATCGATCAGAACCGGTCCGCACCTGCCCGAGGCCGCGATGCGGAAAGCCTCGGGGATGATACGCAGCAGTTCCGACGCCGCCCTGACCTTAAAGCTCTTTTTGGTTATCGGAAGGCTCAACCGGTACGTATCGACCTCCTGAAACGCACTGGTTCCGATCAGAGGGCGCGGTACCTGGCCTGCGATGCAGACCATGGGAATCGAATCGAGTTTTGCGTCGGCAATGGCCGTCAGAATGTTGGTGACACCGGGTCCGGAGGTCGCGATGCACACCTGGGGGCGGCCGGTAACGCGCGCCATGCCCTGGGCGATGAATCCGGCCCCCTGTTCGTGGCGGGCAAGTACATGATGGATTTTGCCGCTCCGTGAAAGGGCATCATACAGGGGCAGGTTACCCCCTCCCGGAATTCCGGCAATAGTTCGGATATCCTGGCGCTCCAACAGTTCGACGATGATCTGGGCTCCGGAAAGACTTTGCACAGATGAACCTCCTCTCCTCATGTTCCGCGGTCGGTCCGGCTGGAGGCGGAGGCAAAAAGAAACCCCGCCGGCGCCTTCGCACCGACGGGGTTGGTGATCTTGATTGTGTTCTTTCCCGCTACGGCGCGAAGGGGGTGATAATGCTAATCACCATTACCATGCCAATAATGACACGGCTGACGGAGGTAATGTCCATTCGAATACTGGTTTCGCGCTTCATGCGGTTCCGGGGTCCTTTCGACCGGTTGAAGTTCTCTTGGAAGCTTGATCATTATGCATAAAAGGGAATGCTGTCAAGATCAAAGCGGGGGGAGATAAGTATCGAGTGGAAGAAAGCGCCAAAGTTGTACATCGCCGGCCATGACTCCTGCCTGGAACAGCAGAGCCGTAACAAAATGCAAAAACAAAGCCCTTAACCACGAAATTCTTGGAGCAGCATAGCCGCAACCAAAATTCAAAAACAAAACCCTCAACCACGAAAGGCACGAAATACACGAAAGAAAACAATGAGATAAGGATAATGCCGTAGGATGGGTGAAGCGGAGAGACTGTGTCGTGCTGTCGATGAAAACCAGCCCAACCCCGGTCGGTTACGACACAGTCTCGGAGCGCAACCCATCGTTTTTGGGATGAGCGATACGGGTACGAAACACACGAAAGTGTGCCGTTCAGTTCTCCTCTGCTTCAAGTGCGCCTAAGGGATTGATTCAAACAAATTACCGGACCGGCAGCATGAAAATCCTGCCAAGAAAACGCGGGAATGACCGATGGCAGTATGGAGTGGGCTCCGGACAGGAATGCATTTGAAGCGATCGAACGGAGTTCGATCAAAATTACGGAAGCGGTGAACTGGTGAGGGAAAGCGAAATGATTTCCTGCCTGCGGTAACAATCCAGCGTGTGATCGTTCACCATCCCGGTGGCCTGCATGTGGGCATAGATTATCGTCGGGCCGACAAATGCAAAACCCTTTTGCGCCAAATCCCTGCTTATAGCCTCGGACAGGGGTGTCTTCGCCGGAAAATCCTCCAGGTTGCGAAAACTGTTAACGACAGGTCTGTTGTCTACAAAATTCCAGATATAGCTGTCGAAGCTGCCGAATGCCCGCTGAACTTCCATGAATTTTGCCGCATTGTTGATCGCTGCCAGAATCTTGGCTCGATTGCGGATAATCCCAGGATTGCCGAGAAGTTCTAGTACCTTGCGGTCGTCATAACGGGCAACCCTGGCAGGATCGAAATTATCGAATGCCTCACGGAAAGTCTCGCGCCTCCTGAGGATCGTGTACCAGCTCAATCCGGCCTGAAACGCTTCCAGGATGAGAAATTCGAACAACAGACGGTCGTCATGAACGGGGACACCCCATTCTGTGTCGTGGTACTTGACGTAGTCAGGCTTGCTTAGGTCCACCCAGGGACATCTGGTCGCGGGAATACACATTTGGCTATCGCTCCGGTTCACAGGTCATCGCATAAACACCGGCCGCATTCCTCCCGATGGTCTCCATAATGAAGTCACTCGGGAGGTCTGGTTAAGAATGTTCCTGTTTCTATTTAATTGTCATATCGTCATCGTCCTGGTTGTTATTTGGGCGCTGACTTGAGAGCCTGTGCAGAGCGATTGTTCCGCTGCAGCGTATTGGATTTGGATCATTGGCGCCGGAGTTGACGACTTCCTTCCATTGGCCGGATGCATCTTCCTTGCCTTGAAATGTAATATCATACTTTGTGGTTGTGTAAATTACTCCCAAATTGGTATCTGAGACGGCCTTAGTGATGATCTGCAGCCTTCCGTTCTCATATTTGTAGTCCTTGATTGGAAGTTCTTCAGAATACACGTTCTTTTTCAGGGGATCCATCGTGTCCGGACTTTCATTGTACTCTGTGATGCTGATACGATTATCTTGAGTTGAAACAAACCACTTTTGAGTATTAAGACTCAGGTTATTCATATTCCTCATAAAAGCGCTAAAACCATCAACATCCAGGGAAGCGTCGTTCTTGGCCTCGAGGCGTACATGCCAAAGTCCGTTGATCCGGTCGGTACTCTCAGCAGCGTTTTGAGCTTTTCCAATGGCAGCCATCAGCAGCAATGCAATGGACACAATCGAACAGATAAGAGGTTTCATTTCCTGGTTTCCTCTCAGCCACTTTGGAACAAATCATCAATTCAGCACAACATGAAAGCCAAGAACTCCAAGTGCTCACATAATTCTCCGAACAGCATCGTGGCCGATGAACTTACAATTTCGCAGTCGAGGGTGCAAGGAATATTGTCAATACTATAGGGGCATTTGAACCGCATGCTCAATGCCCTCCCGAAGAAGTACTCGATAGCAGAGCCCGAAGAGACCAATGCCGGGATAACGCAGGTGCGGCTTGGGTGTGTAGATCGCAGAGTCGAGGAACCGCATCGATCCAATTACATCGCCTCAGGATATTCATGCAGGGAACTTACCTTGAAAATGCAACCATTCGGTTGCATTTTGTTCTAATGGATAAAGACATGGATAACGTTTTCAAAACCCTGGCAGACCCTACCCTCCGGCGGTTGCTCGACAGGCTGCATGCTGACGACAGGCAGACACTCGGGCGAGTTGTGCGCGCACGCATGGAAACGATCTGCCGGCCTGTGACCGGGCACCTTGCAGTGCTGCAAACGGCGAACCTCGTGATCACCATATGGCGTGGACGCGAGAAACTGCATTACCTCAACCCCCGTACAAATTAATTTGAGACTTATGCACGCTGGATCGGCAAGTACGAGTGGCCACCGGGTTCGGGTACTCCATGACTTGAAAAAAGCCCTCGAGGAGGAACACAATGGATGAGCCTCGATTTGTATATGTCACATACATCGCAACGACGCCGGAGAAGCTTTGGAAAGCCCTGACCGATCCCGACACGACCACGAGGTACTGGCAGCATGCGAACGTATCCGACTGGCAGCCCGGTTCCGTGTGGGAGCATCGGGATTCGGGAGTAGATGGGGCTCCGCTCCTGGTTGGAAGGGTCCTTGAGAGTTCACCTCCCAGGCGGCTCGTCATGACATGGGCCTTTCCGGACGATGGCGAACGTGAGGAAAAGCATACGCGGGTCACTTTTGACATCGAAGAGATTCGGGGTGTGGTACGTCTTGCCGTAACGCACGACCGTCTCGAGCCCGGCTCCGACATGCTTCACGGCATTACAGACGGATGGCCCAAGGTGCTCTCGAGCCTGAAATCATTCCTGGAAGTGGGGCAGCCGCTTCCAAGGCTGTGGTAGAGGCATCGGGGGGACGTGAAACTCGGATAAAAGATTATGAGCAACCTAAATAGAAAAGCATGGCTGGGGCTTGGATTCCTTGCTGTCTCGATGGCTCTCCTGCTCTTTCTTCCGGCCGGGACCGCCGGATATTTCCAGGCGTGGGGATTCCTGGCCGTTTTCTTCGGGGCTTCGGTCTCGATCACGCTCTACCTGATGAAAAACGATCCGGCACTTCTGGAGCGACGTCTTAGCGCCGGTCCGACCGCGGAGAAAGAAAAATCGCAAAAGATCATCATGCTCTTTGCGTCGATCGGATTCATCGCGCTGCTCGTCGTCCCTGCCCTCGATCATCGCTTCAGGTGGTCGAGCGTGCCGCTCTACATGGTGATCGCGGGCGACGCACTGACGGCGCTGGGATTCTATATCGTTTTTCTTGTCTATAAAGAAAACCCTTTCACTTCCGCAACAATCGAAGTTGCGGAGGACCAGAAAGTGATCACCACCGGGCCGTACGCAGTTGTACGCCACCCGATGTACGCGGGCAGTTTTCTTTATCTTTTTGGGATGCCGCTCGCCCTCGGCTCGTACTGGGGGCTGCTCGTGCTTGCCGCCATGACACCCTTCTTGATGTGGCGACTCTTCGAGGAAGAGCGGTTCCTTGCCGGGAACTTGCCGGGATACGCGGAGTACTGTGCAAATGTGCGCTGGCGGCTGATTCCCCATGTCTTCTGACGCATGGAGGCTGGAACTGCCCTACGTGTCGCACGGCAGCCTGAAAGGTTCAAAGCGCCTGTACAAAAGCAGGCAGTCTGAAGTGCAAAAAATCACTCCGTTTTTATGGTTTGCCACATGCGGAAGAATCGGCCTATTTACACCAATACCTGTACCTTTTTCACTATCTGTTCCGGAAGAAGTTCTAATAATAACGAATCCTTATGTGGCATCATTTCGATGTCTGCCAATATCTTTGGTTAAATCGTTCATTTTGGGACATAAGGGTTCATCTCGTACGAAAATTGTCATTGACTATCTTGCTGATTCTGCTACTATCAGATAGCCGATACTATTCAGTCACCATTCCTTAGTTCTTGAAACAGCTTTAGTCGCTCCCGCGCATTGGCTTTGCGGTACTCTATCGACCAACAATCATAGCTCCTTCGCATCGGCCGCTAACATCTTTTCGATTCAACCCTGTCTTGGTGATCCGGGATCACCATTCCTGGCGATTTCGGTTTTTGCCGGTCCCTAAACAGTGCGGTGTACGCCCCGGAAATCAGGGAAATACTTCCCGGGATCAAATGCAGGGGCGATTTTATGGTAACCAGCAAAACGCAGCGGAGGAATCTATGAAGAAGATCATCATCGGTCTCATTTTTTTCGGGCTTGCATTCGGATCTTTTCCAGTGCAGGCGGGCAGTGGTTCGCCGGAGGACTTCTTTGCCGTGCAGATCGATAAGAAGATCTCCCAACGCGAAGCCCAGGCCAGGCTATATGCCGACAATAAATGGAGAAACCTGCAATGTGACGGCAAAAGCGCTGCCGATCAGGTTTTGTTTTACTCACAGAACAGGGAGGATCTCATTCGCCGGATGGTCGCCCTCAACATGGACCAGTCGCCTGCCAAAGTGGAATATTTCCTCATCAAGGCATATTTCGATTTTGTAACGCACCGGCAGCAGCTCTATGCCTGTAAGAACGCGCACTGAGTATTGGGGGGCAATAGTCCCAAACGAATCGAATACGTTATTGCGAGCAGAGATTATTAGAGAAGGGGGAGATGTGATGAAAAATACCGCATGCGCTCTGGCGGTAGTCTTGTGCACGTCTTTAATATCTATCACGTCCCCCCTTTTTACCGCTCAGATCCCGCGCAAGGGCACGATGCTTTCGGGTTTTCGGCTACCTGCGCCCGGGAATTCGCGGGACCGGGAATACCTTGGTTTGAAGGGAGACTCATTCGACCTTCCAGACCTTGAATGCAGGGTCAGTATTATCGAAATCCTGGCTGTTTATTGTCCGCTCTGCCATCAGCAGCTTCCCGCTTTTAATAAGCTTTTTGCCAGGCTGAACAGGAAGGATCTTTCGCGCAAGGTCAAGATGTTCGGAGTAGCGATCGGTGCAACCGAGGCCGAAGTCGAATTCCTCCGTTCGGATGCATCCTTTGAATATCCTGTTGTCCAGGACGAGCAATTCACGATACACAAAATGCTTGGTGAGCCGAAAACCCCATTCACGATGGTCGTTACGGCTGAAAGAAATGTCATTTATGCCCATCAAGGGGTGATAGACGACATTGATACCCTCTACAATACTATTGTTCAGGCCGTTGGAGAGTAAGGTGCCGGGCTTTGTAGCAGGTACGGACGCTTGTTCCGCGTGTGCGTATGTGACTATCCCGATGCGGCGGGAAGTCAGAGGCGATAACCGGCAACTGAAGCGTTATCATTTCAGATTAGAGGAACTCAGTCGCTCTCTTCATCGGCGAATAACGCAAGGTGAGGCAATCCTGAGGATATGCTCCAGGAATAATTGTTTACTTCATTCTTTTCCTTGAGCTGTTTGAACTCGCTTTTGACTGCTTCCATCTCGTCGGGTTGAGTAAATAACTGATACCCGGTGAGCGCAATGGCTTTGGCTGCGATTATAGTGGCCTTCCATGCCTCTTCCGAACCCCCGCGGCTTCACGGAATTCGTCGGAGTGCAGCGCGGTGCCTTCCGGGGCGATCTTGAATCTGAGATTGACCGTTGGATAGGCGTGCCCGACATTGCCCAGGTCCGAGGAACCCATTTCTCCGCCCTCAACGAGTAGCATTCCAGGACTCAAAATCTGTATAGTGCTCGACAGCAATAATGAAGGGCTATATATCTACGATGTCTGTTAAGAGAATCAAAAGGGGCATAGGGGAATAAGTCAATGGATCGAATTCTTCATATCACCAGCGGCGACATTGCCGGCGAAAGCCTCAGAGAGAGCGGCATTGGCGGCGAAGTATTCGTCTGGCGCGACATCCTCTATGACGGCCCTAGGAAGCCGGGATGGCCGGACGATGATACTTTGCAGGCCAGGGTCGACTTCCTGGACCGGATAACAGGCGGTGGTCTGGGCAGGGAACTCATTCTCAACACCCTGACGATACAGTATGAAAAACTGGCCGGGGCAGGGGGCTTCAGTGCGATTGTGCTCTGGTTCGATGCCTGTCTTTTCGACCAATCGATGCTCTGCCATATCCTTACATGCATGAGAAGCAGGGGGATCGAAAGCGCCGAACTCATTTGTGTAGACGCATTTCCGGGAATTGAGCCTTTCGATGGACTGGGTCAGCTTCTCCCGAAGCAGTTGGCTTCGATCTACAGCAGTCGGCGGAATGTAACCAAAGCTCAATTCGATTTTGCCGAATGTGTTGACGGGGTGTTTGCGTTGCAGGATAGATCCGGGTTAGTCGAACTAGCCGACCTTCGCGAGGCCCTTCTGCCATGGGTCCCTCGGGCGGCGGCCCGTTGGCTGGGGGAGGAACCCGACGAAGCCGGATTGGGACAACTCGAGCGATTGGTTCTGCAGGCGGTGAGTTCCGGATTGGAAACCCCCGATGAAATCTTCGCCTATGCCAAAGCTCATGACCTCCATCCGATCTTTTGGGGTGACGCAACACTCTGGGCAAAGATCAACGGCCTTGCCACCCACACTCCTCCCCTCGTGAAGCTGGAAGGCCCCGCCCCTCTTCTCCCCCTGTGGAACGAAATGGAGACCCTGAAAGGGTTTCGCATCCACCTCGCATAGCTGTCCAGCATATGGCCAAAGACTCTCCCCGGAAAAGATCACCTTTTTACCTTTCCGCCAAATCCCTGTGTTCCAGGTCTATACCTATCCTTTTCATGACGACATCGGCTAGCACCCCGAAAATGAAACCAATGGTCGGGATCAGGACAACCGTTACCAAAGTGAAATAGAAATGGCTCTCATTGTACAAGTTGGCCCACCAGGCCATCAGGCCGGTGAGCTTACGGCTGTCGGCCACGACAACTACATTGTCCAGCTTCTTGTCGCCGGCTGCCAGGAACAACTCAGGCACGAAAAGACCGATGCTCATCGCGAATGTGATTATTCCTGTCCACAGCTTCTGCATTTCAACTTCTCCTCATTTCGCCCTTCATGAAATTTTACCGGATCTATTATTTGCCTCATAAGGCGGGATGACCCGTCGGGTTCCACTCTTATGCAAACGCATAGTCTGTGCCACTGGGTCTATCATTTGAAAAACATTGGAGAAGAAGGTCTATGGCCTGATGGCGTTTTAGTCGTGCATACTGGAGTATTCCGAAGCTTGAATTCCCACCGGAAGCCGCAGAGGGGGAAAACTGCCGGGATTCCTGCATGGGAGGAATATTCTTGTTTAGAAGGAATTTTCCTGCAGCCCGGGAAAGAAAGAATCTCATGTTTGGCGGAAAGCGTTGCGCAGGCTCCACACGACTGGAATGACGATGAAAGCTCCCGCCCAGGCCGGTACGGGCCCATACCATACGGCAAGCCATGCGATACCGGCAGCACATGCCGCAAACCATCTTTTGAGGGTTAGCCTATGCCTGATCGTCAATGCCATTGCCAGAAGGAAGATCGAAAGGGTCGTCACGTAGGCGGCAAACTCAAGATTCTGCCAAATCATCGGCTCGGTTTGTTTTTCGACACGGTCTTTTACTCCCTGCAGAACTTTTCGGACGGCCAGATGATCGGTGAACTCGGTGAACAGGTCCAAAGCCAGCATGCCCGGTTGTGCCCAGTGGTGGGTCCAGCGAATGCGGCTGACCAGTCGGGTATGCCTTTCGTCTATTGCGTACAATGCCCAGGTGAAGCCGCCTGTGCCCTTCCTGTCGGACCAGATCACGTAACGGTTCGGTTCAAGAGCATAAAAATTCAAACTGAAAAACGCGCTGATCGGGACTTCGTCCCCGACTTTAAAGTTTTGAAATTCCGGAAGGATATGCTCAGCGCTGCGAATCCCCCGCGGACTTCCGAGGTTTTCGAGTATGTCATATCCGTAAAATCCTGCGCGGACGTATCCCATCTGAACCAGCCATGGCCAGATTTCCTCCGGTGTGCCCTCGATGGTAATTGCCCGGGTCGCAAGAAAGGCCGGAGCCGGGTCGAGTTCATCTCCGGGCATGGACATGTTTATTTCTTTGTCCGTAGCACCCCAATGGAGCAGGCATGGGCGAGCCCAAAATACGTAAAGAACCCCCACAAACCCGAGAAGTAAAAGAACTCCCGCTATGTTATTGATACGATTGTAGTTCATGGGACCTCGCAATATCTTCAAACTCCGGTTTCCATGGCCGAATTCGGGCGGAAGCCTTGCCCCCGGGTCCTTTGAAAGAGTGCCGGACCTTCGAATTCTTTGATGGCGGGTAAATGCCGCGGCTTGCCTCTCCTTATATACCTTCGGCACGGGACTCTAAAAGAACTGAATCGCCTGCGCCGGCAGCCGGCTTTTCGGTGTGTTCCTCTGGTGCAGCGGCCGCAGGAGGGATATACTAAAAACGATGAACTGCGGCGGTTCCCACCGGGCGAGGTTTACACAGATCGTTGAATCTGCAGCCCCGGAAGACACCGCGATAACAGAAAACCCGGAGTCTGTCATGATGCAATCCTGCCCGGCAAGAAGCGAAGCGTGGACGCTCCTGAACGAGTTCAACAGCAATGAATCCCTGATAAAACACGCCCTGGCGGTTGAGGCGGTAATGCGCCACTTTGCCGAAAAGGCGGGGGAGGATCCCGAAACGTGGGGAGTCATCGGACTCGTTCACGATCTCGATTACGAGCGGTATCCGGAGCAACACTGTACGAAATCGAAAGAGCTGCTCGAAGAGCGGGGCTGGCCCCCTGAATGCATCCGGGCAGTCATATCCCACGGCTGGGGACTCTGCTCGGACGTGGAGCCCGAGTCCAGGCTGGAGAAGACGCTTTACGCCGTCGATGAACTGGTCGGATTCGTAACCGCCTGCGCGCTGGTGCGGCCTTCGAGAAGCGTGATGGACATGGATGCCCGGTCCGTGCTGAAGAAGTGGAAACAGAAGGGCTTTGCAGCGGGCGTGAACCGGGAAGTAATCGAAAAAGGCGCCGGTATGCTCGGCATGGAACTGAACGAACTCATAATCGAGGTCATAGCGGGCATGCGGAAGGCGTCAGCCGATATCGGCTTGTAGCCCGGAGCAGGTTTTCGGACCGGAATAGACACGATCACGCCGGCTGCCAATTCAAAAGGAAAGGCTTGCAGACCAGAAGCGCGCAAAAGAGCAGGAGGAGGATGAGCATTATCCTCCAGTACATCTGCCGATTCAGCCAGCGTTCGCAGAAGGACCCCAGGTACACTCCGCCGGCAAGGGAAGGAAAAGATATTGCGGTCAGGAAGAGGACCCTCGAGCTGATGAGCCCTCCCAGGGCGTGAGAGCCGGCGATCCCGGCCGATGTCAGCAGGAAATATCCGCTCATCGCCGACTTGGCGACTTCGATGTCAAAGGGTTGAATCGCAAAATACAGAACCACGGGAGGTCCCAAAGCCCCGATACTCCCTCCCAGCAGGCCCGAGGAAAAACCGGCGGCGTAGCCCAGAGGCTTTCCGAATCTGCTCGTGAATTCCCGCTTGGACAACGAATGAAGGCAAAACAAACCCAGGGTGCCGGCCAGGGCCAGTTCCAGGGAACGCGCAGAGACGACTTTGAGTATAAGCGTCCCGAAAAATATCCCGGGAAGCGCGGCCGCGAGTAGAGGCCAGATGAGCGGCCAGTGCCGGACGGAGCGCAATTGGACGCAGAGAAAGAGGCTGAGCCAGACTGCAAAAAGATTTGCGAGCGGGGCTGCCGTTTTGACACCCGTCAGAACGGTAAACGCGGGCAGGACCACCAGCACCGATCCAAATCCGGTAAGCCCCTGGGTAAACCCTGCCACGAAAGCAGCGGCCGTCACCAGGATTATTTCGGTCATTTCCGGGTTCCCTCCAGGACATTCATTATCAAACAGCATCAAGAATGAGCCGTTCGACCTTCAATGCCAAGAGGAAATCCCGGGGTTCGGAAGTTTTTTATTCGGTTTTTGTGCGATTTACATGGAGGAAAGCAAGCATCCGAAGCCTTCGCTTTGCATTCATAGTATGAGTATTTATAGATCGCCTCTGGTGCTTGCCGAATTTGCTCCGTCTATTCAGATTTCCTGTTGCGTCGTTTCGAGCCATAGAGCTTTCAGTTCGATTTCAATCTCAGTGAATGGCTCCGCCCGAACTTTGGCCTCTTCCACGTATAACCCGGCTA
>JAEZHY010000302.1 GCA_023416335.1 Pseudomonadota bacterium
TGCACCCGTATCCAAATGTGCGATTTTACGCCATTCACTCGAGGTAGGAGCCGTATGAGGTAACTCCTCACGTACGGATCTGTGCGGGGGGTGCCGGGTAACCGGCATTCCTACCGTGACACTGAAAATACATCCGATTGTTCCCTTGTCAGGATTCTCTCCGGTAATACGTGCATGCGGTCACGCGAATTTCCTCTTCAGCTCACTGTTCACTGCTCACTGTTCACCGCTCAGTAGTTTCTTTTGCGGGTTTCTCCCCATTTATTTCCCTCACACCTGACAATACCTTTTTCGTTACATAAATTAACTACCTATGGATCATCCTACTTTCAGTGACGACAGGCAGAGGAGACCTCATGAATGTCTGGCCGGGAAAACCCTATCCGCTCGGAGCGACATGGGACGGTTCCGGAGTAAATTTTGCGATTTTTTCGGAAAATGCCACAAAGGTGGAGCTGTGTCTGTTTGACGGTCCCGAAGGGGAGCTTGAGACGCGTATCCCTGTGCGGAATCAGACGGATCAGGTCTGGCATATTTACCTTCCTGAGATTCGGCCGGGCCGGCTTTACGGCTATCGGGTGCACGGACCCTATGCTCCGCAGGAGGGACATCGATTCAATCCGGCCAAGCTTCTTCGCGACCCCTACGCCAAGGCGATCAGCGGCTTGCTACAGTGGGACGATGCGTTCTTCGGGTATACGATCGGGCACCCCGATGCCGACCTGTCCAAGGATGAACGGGACAGCGCTCCTTTTTCACCGAAATGCATCGTCATCGACGAGGCGTTCAGTTGGGGCGACGACATGCATCCCAACATCCCCTGGGACAGGACGATCATCTACGAAGCACATGTCAAAGGGTTGACAAAGCTTGCCCCGTTTGTGCCGGAAGAACTCCGCGGAACTTATGCCGGCCTGTGCAGCCCCGCCGTTATCGAATACCTGCTCTCGCTTGGAATCACAGCCATCGAACTCATGCCCGTGCATCAGTTCGTAAACGACCGTCTGCTCCAGGACAAAGGCCTTGCGAACTACTGGGGTTACAACACCATCAACTTCTTTGCGCCGCATGCGCATTATGCAAAGCACCGGAACTGGGGTCTCCAGGTTGCCGAATTCAAAACGATGGTGAAGTCGTTTCACCGGGACGGCATAGAAGTGATCCTGGATGTTGTGTACAACCATACAGCGGAAGGGAATCACCTGGGGCCGACCCTCTCTTTCAAGGGCATCGACAACGCGGCATACTACCGTCTGGTTCCCGAAAACAAAAGGTACTATTTCGACTACACCGGCACAGGCAACACACTCAACATGATCCACCCCCGTACCCTCCAGCTCATAATGGACAGCCTTCGCTATTGGGTCCTGGACATGCACGTGGACGGTTTCCGGTTTGACCTTGCCGCCACTCTGGCCCGCGAACTCCATGAAGTGGATCGCCTCGGCGCTTTCTTCGACATCATCCACCAGGACCCGGTCCTTTCGCAGGTCAAGCTGATTGCGGAGCCCTGGGACCTGGGCGAGGGCGGATACCAGGTGGGGAATTTTCCCGTGCTTTGGACTGAATGGAACGGAGAGTACAGGGACAGCATCAGGCGCTTCTGGAAAGGCGACGAAGGGCAGATGGGAAGCCTGGCATACCGGATCACCGGCAGCAGCGATCTGTATGCGAGTACCGGGAGGCGGCCATACGCCAGCATCAATTTCGTTACGGCCCACGACGGATTCTGCCTGAGAGATCTCGTCAGCTACAACTCCAAGCACAATGAGGCCAATCAGGAGGGAAATAACGACGGCTCCGACAACAATATGAGCTGGAACTGCGGGGTGGAAGGCCCGACGGACGATCCTTCCGTCCTGGAGTTGCGCGCGCGGCAGCAGCGAAACTTCATGGCCACTCTGTTCCTCTCCCAGGGCGTTCCCATGATCCTGGGCGGGGACGAGATTTCGCAGACAAAGGGCGGCAACAACAACACTTATTGCCAGGACAATGATATCTCCTGGACCAACTGGGACCTGGACAAAGAGCAGAAAGACCTGCTCGAGTTCACACGCATGGTGATCCGTCTGCGCAGGGAACATCCGGTCTTCCGAAGACAGAACTTTTTTCGCGGCAGGCTGATGCGGGAACGCCATCTTGAAGATGTAGCCTGGTTCAAGCCCGACGGTACGGAAATGACTGATGAAGACTGGGGATTGCCTTACGCCCGGTCTCTCGGGATGGTGCTGGCCGGCGACGTAATCGGCGAACAGGATGCCCGGGGCAATCCGGTTGTGGACGATACCATGCTCGTGCTGCTCAATGCTCACTGGGAATCCATTTCCTTCACCATGCCCCCTTTCAGGTTCGAAGGGCAGTGGGGCCTCTTCGAAGGAAAGTGGGAACTGGTACTCGATACCACGGCATCACAGGACAAGCGAAAAATAAATCCCGTTCGGTCGGGGGAGGTTTTCGAACTCGGATCCCGCTCCATGGCGGTCTTTCGCTTCCGCCTGAAAGATCCCACAGACTAATGTACAAGCCCACAGGTTTCCCCGGGGTTATTAATGATTGCTTCCGATAAAGAGCATCGCATTCTGCAAAGCCTGGCTCAGGCCTACGGCGTCCAGACCTCCTATACCGATGTGTCGGGCAAGAGGCGCACCGCTTCCCCGGAGGCATTGCTGAAAGTATTGGCGTCATTGGGTGCGCCGGTATCCCGCCTGTCCGACGTCAAGGACGCTCTTGAAGAAAAAAAGAGACGGGATGTTCAGAGGCGCATCGAACCGGTGACGGTTGCCTGGGACGGAAAAGTCTCCGGCATCAGGTATTACGTGCCGCAGGGTGTGCATTCCCGTGCAGCAATGCGCCTTCGACTCGAGTCCGGGGAAGAGAGGACCTTGCCCTGCGACCTGGACCGGTGCAGGCCGATGCACTATGAGACTGTCGGCGGTACCACTTTTGTGGCGAAGGAACTTTGCTTCCAGGAGACCCTGCCGACGGGGTACCACGACTTTACGTTGGAGAGTTCGGACGGGAGCTTCACGACCAGGGTCATCTCCGCACCATTGAAGGCCTGGTCGGGGTCAAGAAATCAAAAGCTCTGGGGTCTCTTCATTCCGCTTTATTCGCTGTACTCGGAAAACAGTCTCGGCGCGGGCGACTTCGGCGATATGTCAAGACTATACGATTGGCTCGGCAAAATGGGCGGTAATTTCGTGGGGACCCTGCCATTCTTCGCCGCTTTCCTCGATAGTCCCCTTGAGCCGAGCCCCTATTCCCCTGCAAGCCGTCTTTTCTGGAATACTTTTTATATCGATCTGGAAAAGATACCGGAACTTCGACACTCCCACAAAGCGAGGACTATCCTGGACTCGGTCAGGAGTGAACTGCGAAATCTCGCCCGTGCGCCTCTGGTAGATTATCGGCGGCAGATGGACGGGAAAAGAAAAGTGATCGAGGAGTTGTCCCGGTCGTTTTTCAGCCGACCGGCCAAAGATCGCGAGGCTTTTGGAATATACCGTCAAAAAAATCCTGCACTGGACGATTATGCCGAGTTCAGGGCGTTTGGCGAGCAAACGGGAAAGCCCTGGTCCGACTGGCCGGAAGCTCAGAGGGACGGCCGTATCGTGGCGGCCGACTTCGACGAGAATGTAAAAAACTACCACATGTACGCGCAATGGATAGCAAGCCTGCAGATAGAGGAACTCTCCGCATCGGCAGGGAAATTCGGCCCCGGACTCTACCTGGACCTGCCGCTCGGAATCAACCCGCATTCCTATGACCTCTGGCGGCATCGCGACCTCTTTCCCTCACACCTTGCGGGCGGGGCTCCTCCGGACATAGTATTCCCGGCCGGGCAGAACTGGGGATTTCCGCCTCTGCACCCCGGCAAAATTCGTGAAGACCGCTATGAGTACGTTATCGCATATCTCAGCAAGATTATGCAGCGAGCGGGGATTCTTCGGATAGACCATGTTCCGGGACTCCACCGGATCTTCTGTATTCCGGAAGGACTTGATTCGAGCCAGGGTGTTTTTGTTCGCTATAATGCCGACGAACTGTATGCAATTCTCAGTCTCGAATCTCACCGAAACAGCTGCACCATAGTCGGCGAAAACCTCGGAACCGTGCCCGGTTATGTCAATGAAGCCCTCGGCCGTCACAACATCTTCAAAATGCACGTGCTCCAATACGAACTCGAAGCAACCGATCCCGACGCACTCAAGCCCGCTCCATCCGGGTCGATCGCCTGCCTGAATACGCATGACATGCCTCCTTTTGCCGGCTTCCTTCAGGGAACCGATATCGGAGACCGGCGAGAGGCCGGCATTCTCGACCCCGGCAAGGAATCCGAAGAGGTGCGGAAGCGGCAAAGAGTCCGTGAGGGTCTCAAGAATCTCTTTTCCCGCAAAGGCATGCTTGCCGGTTCGGGATCGGATGAAGACATTATGAGGGCGGCGGTGAAATATCTTGCGGCGAGTCCTGCCCGGATTCTTCTTTTGAACCTGGAAGACCTGTGGACGGAGGTCAACGCCCAGAATCTGCCCAATACCACACACGAGCGGCCGAATTGGAGACGCAAAGCGCGCTACAGCCTGGAGGATTTCACCAGCATGCCTGTTGTGGTGGAAATACTCAAAGAAATAGACGGCATACGGAAATCGCCGGGGAAGAGCAAATGAGTTTTCAGCCAAATGTTGGGGCAGTGTACCTCGGGGGTGGGCGATGCCGTTTTCGGGTCTGGGCTCCACTTAAAGAGAAAGTGGAAATAAGGCTCGTTTCGCCTCGAGACGGAATCATTCCAATGGAAAGAGAGGAAAGGGGTTACTGGTCCGCTGAAGCCGACGGGGTGAAGCCCGGTTCACGATACATGATCAGCTTCGACGGGAAGTTGGAACGGCCGGATCCCGCTTCCTTTTATCAGCCCGTAAGCGTACACGGTCCATCTGAGGTAATCGCCCTCGATTTCGAGTGGCATGACGAGGGCTGGTCGGGTCCGCCTCTTCGTGATTACATATTCTACGAATTGCATGTCGGCACTTTTACTCCCGAAGGGAATTTTGCCGGTGTGGAGAGCAAACTGGACCATCTGCTCGATCTGGGCGTAACCAGCGTTGAAATCATGCCGGTCTCCCAGTTTCCCGGCGAGCGCAACTGGGGTTACGACGGGGTATACCCGTTCGCGGTACAGAACACCTATGGCGGCCCTGCCGGTTTCCAGCATCTCGTGGACGCCTGCCACAAAAAAGGTCTCTCGGTTACTCTGGACGTGGTCTACAACCACTTCGGCCCCGAAGGGAATTATTCGCGCGAATTTGGGCCTTATTTCACAGATAAATATGTTACCCCGTGGGGCGGTGCCCTGAATTTCGACGACGAATACAATGATGAAGCGCGCAACTTCTTCATTCAGAACGCTCTTTTCTGGTTCGGTGTCTACCATATCGATGCCCTTCGGCTCGATGCCGTGCATGCCATATACGATCGGAGCGCAAACCCTTTTCTTGCCCAATTGGCGGAACAGGCTGACGAGTTTGGAAGGCGCGCCGGAAGAAAAGTCTACCTGATTGCCGAAAGCGATCTGAACGACAGCCGCCTTGTTCGGCCGAAAAGGGTATGGGGCTACGGACTCGATGCGCAGTGGTCGGACGATTTTCATCATTCTCTGCATGCCCTGCTGACTGGGGAAAAGGCCGGGTATTATCTCGATTTCGGGCAGATGTCCGATCTGGTCACATCCCTGGAAGAGGGCTACGTCTACTCCGGCAAATACTCCCAATTCAGGAAAAAGAGCCACGGGAATTACTCGGCGGATTTACCCTCCGAGAACTTCGTGATTGCAGCGCAGAATCACGATCAGGTTGGAAACAGAATGCTCGGGGAGCGGCTCTCCAGCCTCGTTTCATTCGAAGGAAGGAAAGTAGCCGCCGCCGCGGTTCTCCTCTCTCCTTTTATCCCCTTGCTTTTCATGGGGGAGGAATACGGCGAGGAAGCCCCATTTCTTTATTTCGTCAGTCACTCCGACCCTCAGCTGATGGAAGCGGTGAGGAAGGGGCGCAAAGAAGAATTCAAGGATTTCACCTGGAAAGAGGAGCCCCCGGACCCGGAGAGCGAAGAGACTTTCCGGAAATCCCTCCTGGACTGGAGCAAAATCGATGAGGGGAATCACGGCTCTTTGCTGCGGTTCTACAGAAAACTGATTCGAATCCGTCGCGACGATCCGGTCCTGTCCGACCGGGATAGGAGCAGCATGAGATCCGCCGCCTTCGAGGATAGAAAATTGATGCTGCTCCGGAGGCAATCGGGCAGTGACGAGCGCCTCTTGCTCTTCAATTTCTCTCCCGACAAACAGACCTTCAGCCGGGGAGAATACGCACCGGGCGGGACTTTCATCAAAGTTCTGGATTCCGCCGATCCCGAGTGGGGCGGCCCCGGGTTTTCAATGCCGGAGAAGCTGGACGGCTCCGAATCCGTCGAAATGAGCGGACTTAGTGTCGCAATGTACTCAAAGAAGATTTAATTTTACCCCGATTCCACAAGAATCCCCGTTGAGGCTTTCGCGGAGGCTTTCCCGTTCCAAGAGTAACAGTATGAGTAGTGCGCCCGCAGCGTTTTATTCTGCTCAGAACCCAGAATCCAGGGTCGTCCCATGAGAATTCCGTCTTCAACCTACAGGGTTCAGTTCAACTCGGGGTTTACTTTCAAAGATGCACTCGGGATCCTTGATTACCTTTCAGATCTCGGGATAACGGACATATATGCCTCCCCTATATTTTGCGCCCGAAAGGGAAGCATACACGGCTATGATGTCGTCAATCCCGGTTGCATCAACCCCGAACTCGGTACCGAGCAGGATTTCTACAAGCTGGTCCGGGCAGTCAGGGAAAGGGAAATGGGATGGGTTCAGGATATCGTGCCGAACCATATGGCCTACGACAGCCAGAACCCGATGCTCATGGACGTCTTTGAAAGCGGTACTCTGTCGGACTATTACCCTTTCTTCGATGTCGAATGGGACCATGCCTATGAGAGTATGAAAGGCCGGCTGCTGGCTCCGTTTCTTGGGACCTCCTATGGCGAGAGCCTGGAATCCGGGCAAATCCGGATCCAATACGATGAGTCCGGATTCACCGCCAACTACTACTCCCTTAAATATCCGCTCAGAATAGAATCCTATGCGGAGATGCTCTCCCCCAATCTGGGCAGGCTCCGTCAGACGCTCGGATCGGACCACCCCGACTATATACGATTTGTCGGCATCATATTCACCCTGAAGGGGTTTCCATGCCAGGAACTCGGTGAGGAGAGGGCGGAACAGGTTCGTTTCATCAAGGGGATGCTATGGGAAATATACAACGGGAGCCCGCTCGTTCGGGAGTTTGTCGACAGGAATTTGAGCATTATCAACGGGGAAACTGCGCTCGCCGATTTCAGCCTTATCGATAAACTCCTGTACGATCAGTTCTTTCGGCTGTCGTTCTGGAAGGTTGCCAGTGAGGAGGTCAATTACAGGCGTTTTTTCAGCATAAACGAACTGATTTCGCTAAAAATGGAAGCCCCGGAAGTCTTCGAGCATTGCCACGAACTGATTTTCAAAATGGTTTCGGAAGGAATATTTACCGGACTTCGGATCGACCACATCGACGGACTGTATGCACCGCTGCAGTATCTGAATAGATTGAAAAACCGGACCGGCTCGACGTATACGATCGTGGAGAAGATTCTCGCTTTCGATGAAGAGCTGCCTTCCAACTGGCCTGTTCAGGGGACGACGGGGTACGAGTACCTGAATTATCTGAACGGGACCTTTTGCCGTGAAGAAAACGGTCCCGAGTTCGACCGGATCTACTCAATGATCGCTGGGGTCCAATTCGAGCGCGAGAGCCTTCTTTACGAAAAAAAAGCGATCATCATCGAGCATTTCATGACGGGAGACGTGGACAATCTGGCGCATCTCATGAAGCGCATATCGAGTAAGGACCGAGGCGGCGGAGATATAACGCTGCACGGCTTAAGGCGGGCGATATTCGAAGTCCTTGCACTCTTTCCCGTCTACCGCAGCTATGTCAGTTCGGATTCATTTACAGGTAAGGATCGACGGTACATCAGGGAGGCTGTTGCGAGAGCAAAGAGAAGAAGTCCCGAACTGGTCAACGAAATTAATTACCTGGCAAAATTCCTGCTCCTCAAATATGAAGATTACCTCGGCGAGGAAGAGAAAAAAGCCTGGCTGAAGTTCGTGATGAGATTTCAGCAATTTACCGGCCCCCTGATGGCGAAGGGATTCGAAGATACTCTTCTTTATGTCTATAATAGGTTGATATCATTGAATGAAGTTGGAGGGGAACCGTTCAGGTTCGGAGTTGCCCTCCCTGAGTTTCACTCTTTCAATAAGAAGCGTTCGGAAACCCGTCCTTTTGCAATGAACGCCACTTCGACACACGATACCAAAAGAGGTGAGGATGTCAGGACAAGGATAAACGTCCTTTCTGAAATTCCGGGAGAATGGTTGGAAAGGGTGCGTTCATGGAGCGAACTGAATGCCGGGCGGAAGACAAGAATCGATCATCTGAATGCGCCCGCACGCAATGATGAATATTTCCTCTATCAGACGCTGATCGGGACGTATCCTTTTGACGAAACGGATTTTCCGGATTATATACACCGCGTCAAGGAATATGTTATCAAAGCGATTCGGGAAGCCAAGGTGTACACGGGTTGGATCAAGCCCGACTCGGATTATGAAGACGCATTCGAAAAGTTTGTCGAAAAAATCCTGGATCGGTCCGTTTCAAACGATTTTCTCGAGGATTTCGTTCCATTTCAACAGAAGATTGCCCACTTCGGAATCTTAAACTCGCTCTCTCAAGTACTCTTAAAGATCTGTTCCCCTGGAAACCCCGATTTCTATCAAGGCACGGAATTATGGGAATTGAACATGGTGGATCCGGACAACCGTCGCCAGGTAGATTATCGAGGACGCATCTCCATGCTGGAGGAAGTGCTTCAACACCGGGCGGGCCCGGACTTCCTGAATGAACTGATGGAATCGGCCCACGACGGGAGAATCAAACTTTTCCTGACTCACAAAGGCCTGCTGGCCAGGAAATCCCACCGGAACCTTTTTGCGAACGGAAGCTATATCCCTTTGACAGCGGAAGGGAAACATGGTGAAAACGTCATAGCTTTTGCCAGAAGACAAGACCGGAACTGGGCATTAATTGTTGCTCCCCGATTTTGTACCGACCTCGTCGGAAAAGGCGAGTTTCCTCTTGGAGAGAAAGTTTGGCGAGATACATGGGTCACCCTGCCGGAGGATGCGCCTTCCCGGTGGACAGACGCGATTACGGATCGCGACATTGTCGCAGAGGGAAGACTGCACGTGGGCATCGCCCTTTCCGACTTTCCAGCGGCATTGCTCACATCCTGATTGAAACTGCCGGAACTATGCGGGACTTGTGCAGGATGAGCTGAAGAAAGAGCCGGTTACTTAGTAGTTTGTGATTTTTGGTCCAATGTGGTATTGTTCTACGCAGTGCCATTCAAAAGGATTCCTGAATGCCGACTTTGCCTGAAAAAATCACGATTCTAATGGCGGATGACGACCGGGACGATTGCCTGCTGGTGGAAGAGGCCTTTCAGGAAAACCGCTTGAAAAACAATTTGAGGTTTGTTGAAGACGGGGAAGCCCTGATGGATTATCTTTACCGAAGAGGCAAATATGCAGATGCCAAAGCGGCTCCCCGTCCTGGATTGATCCTGCTTGACCTCAATATGCCCAGAAAGGATGGCCGGGAGGCGCTGAAAGAAATCAAAGCCGATCTCGGCCTGAGGCGGATTCCCGTCGTTGTGCTGACCACCTCGCGCGAAAAGGAAGACATCTCCCAGAGCTATTCGGTGGGAGCCAATTCATTTGTGACCAAACCGGTCAGTTTCGAAGGGTTGCGCGAATTGATCCGTCACCTCGGCAAGTACTGGTTCGAGGTTGTTGAACTACCCTCCGGAGAAAGTCGATGACTGAAGCGGCACGTCTATACATACGTTTGCTGCTGATTGAGGACGACGAGGACGATTGTGTTCTCATTCGCGGAATGCTCGCTGAAGTGGATTCAACGAAGTATGAGATTCGTTGGGTCAAGACCTATGAGGACGGCGTTAAGGAACTCGATAGTGGTGTCTACGACGTCTGTTTGCTTGATTACCGCCTCGGCAAGTGGGATGGATTGGAAATCCTGCGCAGGGCTGGTGAGTGCCCGGAAAAACCGCCCATTATTATACTGACGGGCCAGGGCGATTACAGGGTCGATATAGAAGCAATGAAGCACGGCGCGGCGGATTATCTCGTAAAAGACCAGATAAACGGGCACATGCTGGAACGGGCAATTCGCTATTCAATGGATAGAAAGAATTCCAGGGACCAACTGCTCGAATCGGAAAAGCAACTCAAGTATTTGTCGTCCAAGCTCCTGGAAGTGCAGGAAAACGAACGCAGGAAAGTTGCTGCCGAATTGCATGATAATCTGGGCCAACTGCTTACCGCATGTAAATTTAATATTGAAAATGTCCTGACGCGCATGAATCCGCTCGATTCCTGCCATGCCGACCTGCAAAGCATCGTGCCGATGCTTCAGGGCGCAGTTGAACAAGTCCGCAGTATCTATACACAGCTCAGGCCGTCCGTTCTCGACGACCTCGGCGTAACCGCCACTTTGAACTGGTTTTGCAGAGAGTTCGAAAAGGCAAATCCCGGGATTCAAGTGGAAAGGGAATTCGTCGACTTCGACGAAAGAGATATTCCAGACGGACTCAAATTGATAATTTTTCGGATTGTACAGGAAGCGATGGAAAACATAGCGGCTCACAGTCGTGCCGATACCGCATCGCTATCGCTTTTCCGGATGAGCGGGGCCCTCAATCTGTATATCAGGGACAACGGTCGGGGCTTCGATGTGAACCGGGCTATGTCCATAACCGGCGCCAAGACAGGTGCGGGCCTCATCAGCATAAAAAGAAGGGCCGAACTGTCAGGCGGTGCTCTTGAAATTGAGTCCGCCCTGGAACACGGTACTTCCATAAGGATCTACTGGCCTCTGCAGGGCTGATCAGATCGCTTAATGCTGCAGGCCTGCCTCAAGTTTGTCCAACCTTTTTTCAATACGTTCCAGCGATCCGACCTCAAGCTGCTGTCTCGCTCTCGAACTGAATGCGGGATTGCCGACCCACCAGTCCATCCCTATTTCCCTGGCTTTGTCGACAGAGCATATCACGAGTCTGATCTGCAGACTCAGGATTTCGATTTCCCCAAGGCTAACCTTGATGTCTCCCGCTATGACGATGCCCTTGTCGAGTACTCTTTCGAGTATCTCAGCCAGATTTGTCGTTCCGGAAGATCGAGTGGCAACTTCCTGAACCGCCATAAAGATGACTCCCTTCAATTTCCACGAGAAATGCAATTATCGAATTGTGCCCCGGCATCAGAGCCGGTTGCCTTACCGGGGGCTTGATGGTTTCCGCAATCACATCAGTTTGCCCAAAGGGCCAAGGTCAAGATTGAGATCGGCTTCATCCAGTCCAAATTCTTCCGCAACGCGGCGGATCTCTTCGGTTTGCTCCATGAGGGCCAGACCCAGTCGCTCGATTTCCTCGTCGGTTAACTGTCCGGAATCCATCCTGCGGATCGCCTGTTTTTCCATCAACTCGTGCAGCAACTTGACGAGCGTAAGCACGAGGCGCGCAAGACCGTTTTTCTCCTTTTCCGGTTCGATGTTAATCTTCCCCGCCGAGACGGAAATAGTTTCCGGAGCCGGTTCCCGAAAGGCATCCGGGTGCATTGCCCTGGCGAACTCGTCGATGTTGTTCGATTCCACCTTATCGCGCTCCTGGATTTCCATGTTCCTCCTCCTTTTCTTCGATGGCAAGAAATGTCCCGGAAGAAGCGATTACCAGGTTGAGAGCAAGGCGAATCAGTTCGATGTCGGCTACTGAAATGCCGACCTCGCCGGAGATCACGGCTCCCTTGTGAAGGACGCGATCGAGGACTTCGCAGAGCGATACTTTTCGATGCTCCAGTGCGGAAGGAACTGCCATGACGAAATACCCCCTGATTTACGGCTTCTGGAAAAACCCAGTTGCACGAGGAGAACGTTTTGGCGGTCACGGGCTCCAGCTCGTGTAACCGCCCGGAAGCAGCTTCTTTATCTGCTTCTTAGTTGGAGTAAAGACGATTTCCTAATTCTATCAATAAGTTAAGGGCACGCAGTTCGGATTGCCTGTAAATGAGGGTATGAAATTGAGAACTGAACTCCCGGTGCATTACCCGTATTACTTCCGACTCCTTCTCATTGATCTCGATGCAGAACGGACTTTTGCCCGGCGGGGTGACCATGTTCACAAAAAGAAGCGGGACGGCGATCCCCAGGCGTTCGCAGGCTGCGAGCAGGTCTGATGTCTCGGCACGTGCCATCTCTGTTGGTATGGTCACCGCGTAGACGGAAGCCTGCCTGCCGTTCCTCAGGATCGAGCGCAGCCGCTTGAGGTTTTTGGAGAAAGCAATAAGTCTTTCAGCCATCTGAGGCATTCTGAACAAATTTCGGTACTTCAGGAAAAGCTCGAAAAAAGCCTTTATCCATTGGTCCACGATTTCGGGCAATTCGAGCAGGCGGAGAAAATGTCCCGTGGGAGCCGTATCGACCACAATCGTGTCGTATTTGTTCGACCCGAGATAATCCATTATCCGGGTGAGGGCCATCAATTCGTCGAGACCGGGAGGTGAGAGGTCGAGCAGGTGCTCCATTGTTTCGCGGTCGAACTCCAGTTCCACATTTTGCAGAAAATAGTCGAAGAACTCTTCGATCTCATGGGAGTACGCTTCCTTGAGTTCGTTGAATTCGGCCCCCGGATCGATTTCCATTGCGGAGAGGCCGGGCAGGATCTCCACGGGTCCGGGTCCGACATGCAGGTCGAGGCAATCTGAAAGGGAATGCGCCGGATCGATTGAGAGCAAAAGGACCTTTTTGCCGGGATAATCGGCGGAGAGGCGGAGTGCTGTCGCTGAGGCCAGAGTCGTCTTCCCGACTCCGCCTTTTCCTGCAAACATGATCAAACGCAATTCTCCTTCAGGCAGGGGGGCAGGATTTTCGACAGTGCGCGTGGAAAAACCGGTTTTGTCTACCTTTCGATACGGAGGAAGTGGCGAATGCCCGAATGCATTGTCCCAGAAAGAAACCAGGGTATCGCCTCTGATCTCATGGGGAAAAAGAGGAATTGTCCATAAAGTCCTGCCATGAAATTCGGGCGGGAGCTGTTTTAGTATTTCGCCCTGATTGCCCGAAGAAGCGCCTGCCATGGTGCAATCGGTTTCCGGAACGATCATGTTTACGATTACCTCGTCCGCTCTCATTCCGAGTGCATCGAGGTTGTCCAGGAGGCGGGCCGTTTCCCGGATGCCGAGTTCTTCCGCAATGGTGACCGGTACGAATCGGGACAAGCTGCGATCCTTGAGGAGTGTTGCGAACCTTTTGACGGAGTCGTCCAGACCCGAGACGAATTCATCGAGTTCATCGGGCTCATAAAAGCCCTGGAAGGTCTCCTTAATATATCGGTGTTTGGCGAGGAGGGAATCGAGTGCTTCAATCCATTTTTTGAAAAGCTCGGGCATCGAGAGCAAACGAAACGTATGGCCGGTCGGCGCGGTATCCACAATTATCCTGAAATAGTCGGTTTCTTCGACCATGCGGGCAATTTCCAGAAACCCGAAAAACTCGTCCAGCCCCGGCATGGAAAGGTCGAGAAAACGCGAAACATCCTGCTTGTCCAGAAATGTGCCTCGGTCTGCAATTTCGCGGAGTCTATCCCCATTCCGTGTTTTGAACTCCTCCAGGTAATGCGCGGCATCGAATTCCATTATTTCAAGGTTTTCCGGTAAGGAGATCCCCGCCAGCGAATCGCTCAGAGAGTGAGCCGGATCGGTCGATAAAAGGAGAACGGGTCCAGTTGCAAAATGTGAGGACACATGAAGGGCGGCAGAGACGGCACAGGTGGTTTTTCCGACGCCGCCCTTCCCGCCGAAGAAGATCAGCCGGCCTGCATGCTCGGTCAGAAAATCGGGTACTTCCAACACTTGAAAAACTCTCGAATCATCTGATGCACGAAAATACTGGAGCAGCACAGCCGCAACCAAAATTCAAAAACAAAGCCCTCAACCACGAAAGGCACGAAATACACGAAAGAAAACAATAGGATAAGGTTGCAGGATGGGCACAGCACTTCTTCGTGCCCACCGTCTCGTGCCAGGAATCAAACCGTGGGTGACACGGGCAACGAGCCTGCTGCCTGGGCCACCCGCGCCGTTCGGTTCTCCTCGGGCTAAAGTGTACCTAAAGGTTGATATTAAACGGGTTAAGAACCGGCAGCATAAAAAATCTTGTTCAAAAAACAAGAAAACGACCAATAGTAGTACGAAAATCACTAAAGAAAACAATATGATAAGGCCGTAGGATGGGTGGGAGCGGAGCGGGAACCCATCGTTTGTTGAGGCTCGTTCCATTCTCTGCTGCCGGGAAGCTCAAGGGGCTGTTGAATATCGACTTTCTATGTCCGTATGACAACTTTCCCGTGCTTGCAGGCACCGACTTATGCCTCTCCGGCGATCATTCCCAGGCGTTCCGAAAGGCGATGGGTTATCACCCATCCTACGTCTCCATTCAGCTGTTGCTTCAAAACCGGGGCAGAAATTGACGACTCAAGAGCCTGCGGAGCGCAACCCGCTTTTTGAATGAGCGATAGAGCTCGTTCAGTGAACCGGCTCTTTCTTGATTTCATCGAGTTTGTCCAGCTTGTCCAGAAGCTCGCTTTCGCGCTTATCGAATTCTTCTTCGGTAATTCTGCCCGTTTCAAGCATCATGTACAGTTCACTGAGTTCGGAGGTGATTTGCGAGTGCTCGGTCTCGATCTCCTCCAGTGCAACGAGACGGACCTTTTTCGAAAACCATATCAGCCCTTTTAACGGCGAGAGCAGCACATCATCCAGGATAAACATTTGCCTCCTCTCATTTACACTCTTACGTGTACATCCACAAAGTTGTAGGGCGGGACCGGCCCATTGTACTCAAACGTCAAATCTTCTTCGAACTCTTCCGAAACTTCCCGGACCTCGGACTGGAACTGTTCCGCTCCGGTTTTCTCCAGCAGACAGGATATCCTCATGACCTCTTTTTCATTCCGCGGTCTATTGTCCTTGATCTCGACGCAAGGTTTCAGGGAATTCCGCACTTTATCCAGCAGTTCCTCTCTTTCCCTGTTCTCGATATTCTCGAAGAGTTGACCGAGGGCAATCTTTTCTTCCATGGAGGGCTCGCGGCCGGGCGCGTATACCCGGTCCCGCATTTCCTTTAACTCCTGATACTTGTTTATGTAATACTCAAAAACGTTCGGAACGTCGTATACAACTCGAAGTTCCATTTCCACCTTTCCGGAAATCTTCCCGATCTGGTTGAGAAATTCCTGCTGGTATTTAGAAAGCATGTCGCGGATTCCCTTTTCGTTATCCGCAATCGTTCCGAACGAAACCGGTAGCACCACGCCGCCGTTTTCAACCAGCCGGCTCAACACTTCCTGATGGGCGGCGAGATGCCTTCTTTCAGGCCGAAGCCGGTCAACTTCCGGGATTTGGCTTACTACAGCCGTTACCTTGCCCTCAGTAATTGAATACACGCCGGAGTCATAAAGGCCCTTTATTTCCAGATCCCGTTCTTCTGTGCCCGGTATTACCGCATATAGATAAATATGACCGCCATTGGGTATCGCCATATGTACAAACCTCTGTTCAGAGTACCAAAGGCATCGTTAACCTTTGTTAATTGCCCGACACAGTTTTTCCAAAGACTCCGGTTCTACCGATTTGATCTTGCCGTTTTCGGTTTCGATGTTGTTCAGGGTGCGACAGACACCGCATTTTACCCACCCTTTGTAGTCGTCGTAATCAGGACCCAGGTCGAACAAGTGGCCGCACCCCAAACAATTGATCCGCATCTCTAATCAACCCTCCACTTCTCATGCAGCAGGTGACGGAGGTGCCGCTATCGCCGTTTGACCAATCGCATCCGCGTATTTGAGATAAGTGTCAACCGAAGCGATAACGACGCGGGCTTCTATTGTAAGAATCTCGATTCCGACCAGGGAAACGCGTATCCATGCATCGACTACGATCCCCTTTTCCAGGATAAGATCCAGAACGTCAGCCAAAGTTCCGCCGCCGGCACCTTGCACTCTTGCCATTTGAAAACTCCCCTGCTGTTGATTTAATTTTTCCGGCCGACACGGTCCGACCCCTAATGAGGGGCATCGCCCGGATTCAAGGGGTTCAACCCCCTCAAGAAACGTAAGCATCGGTCATTTGCCATTCAAATAAAAAAACTAGATATTACGCGTACTTAGGTCTGGATTCCCGGCTCCTCCCGGAAATGACCGGACGCAAAAAGGTGAGCCGGGCTCACGTTGTGTGCAAGTCCGGCTCGTCGTACGTTGCATCCATTTTATGGATACTCTTTTCACCTGGAACAGCTCTTTTTTTCAGGGAGTTGGGCCGTTTCGAACCAATATTGAATCACCTCGCGCAGATTTTCCTTAAGTTCTTCGAAAGACGCGGGCTTCACAAGATAAGAGTTCACACCGTGGTTGTAGCAGTTCTCGATCTCTTCCGTCGAATTGCAGGTTGAATGAATCAGAATCGGAATCGATCGCCGCTCGTTGTCCTGCTTCAGTTCTTTGAGTATTTCCCGACCATCCATGCGGGGCATGTTCAAATCGAGTATAATCAAGCTCGGACAGAGGTTCCCGTCGGCCAATATCTCCAGTAATTCCTGGCCGTCGGCGGCGAAGCGTATCCAACCGGCGAAACCGGTTGCTTCCAGGGCCTCTTTGATCAGCATTCTATCGTCTGAGTCATCATCTGCTACGATGATGACCGGTTTTGGCGTATTCATAGTCACCTACCCGATGTTCTAACTGAAAGGCTGTAAAGTCACTCCCCCTGGGTTGATTAAAGAATCGCTGTTCTTTTTTACGTAAGTGAAACTAATGCTTGTGTTTCGTGATTTCAATCGATCTCGGACGAGAATGAATCCTGAAATGAATCGGTTGTTTTGGCAGGATGGAGGTCGGTGAAGTTATAGGGAGGCCAGGGGCCGCTCAGAAGGAAATCGGCGTCGTCGAGGGCCAGTTCCGCGAATTTGCCGCGGAACTTATCAACGGATGCAGCAGATATCAGAAAGTATGCGGATATCAGGGCAGATGCGCTACTCCGGTCGAGAAACCCCGGACTGCCCTGTTCTTCGACTTTCATATCGGAAAAGAGCCCGTGGAAAGTGGTTTTGAGCATGCTTGCGAGCTTTTCCGTCTTCTCGGTCTCCCGTGACTGCAAGGCATAATAGGTTTTGCGGCGGGCAAGGTATTGCCTGCCTGATTGAACAGGTGAGTCCTCGGCTTGCGGTTCTTCCTGCGTGGTTCTTTTCGAGGAGAGCACACGAATTCCCATTTCCACTTTGCCGGTCAGTTTTTCAATGACCCGGGTCAGCCGATCCGTGTTCTTGCGGAGAAACTCCTCCAGTTTATCCAGGTTTTCGAAGTAATTGCCGAACCTCAACGGGATCAGAGGAAAAACGGAGGAGAGCGTTTCCGTGATTTCTTCGAATTTCAGCACGTCCTCGACCTGTGGGGTGATTCGCCCTTCCATTTCGCAGTAGGCTGCAGCAAGCCCAGAACTCAGGAGATATCGGACCGGCTTGCCGGTGATCCCGTCAATTTCGGGAAGGCTTTGATTTTGCGGCCGCAGGATGGAGAGGACCAGGTATGTCACAGGATCGGACCGAGATCTTCAAGTGGCGGGATAAAGCTGAACGGGGGCCATGGTCCCGAGAGCTGGAAAGTAATTCCCTCCTGCTCATATTCTTTGTTCAGAGTTTCCAGCTTATTCTCGAATTTGGATTCACCCTTCTTCGGGATGAGAAAGGCCCAGTTGGAAACCATCTCTCCTGGCCTTTCGGCCCCTGTTTCCGGAAGAATCTTTCTCTCCCGGAACTCCACGGCGGCAGGAACGAGAATCCGGTTTGCGTTTGTGAGAATCTCCGCCAGCCATTCCTGCAATCTGTCTGAAATGGATCCCCGGAGGCGTTTCTCCGCCAGATACCGAGCGCCCGGCGAGCGGGGCAGGTCTTTTGACTCGCGCACTATTTTCTCCCTGAGCCTGTCGATACTCTTCTGGGAGTCCATATATCCCTTGACTGCCCACTCCCTCTTATCGGCGGCGTACTCGAAGAAACGGGAAAGCGTATCGCTGTGCGCTGCCATGAACGTCTCGAGGTTTGCCTCGGAAAGATAGATCGTCCCGAAACGGGCAGGATAGACCGGAGAAAATTTGGCAATTTCCTCGATCACCATTTCATGGAAAATTGCCCTTGGTCCTATCCACTCCAGGTCGCCCAGCCTGGCTTCCGCTTCCGGTCCGGTAAAATCCTCCAGGGGAACCAGGCTGTGCACGGCGGCAACATTGCCGAATGTCAGAACGGACAGGTGTGAGTCTGACTCAATGGGCTCGATCTCGATCCGCCGAACATCGGGTAGAAGCTTCGCTTCGGCAAAGCAGAAGAGGTAAACGGCCAATTTATCTTTCCCCAAAAGCTTGTTCCCTCCTTTTATCGCCACCTGCCTATTCCACTTCACTGAGGGCTGCTTCAATGTCTTCGGGTGTAATGAACGGTTCGATCCGGGCGTCCGGGTCGGCTTCGAGCGAGGTAACGGCCCGCCTGACCGCGCTCATTGCAGCCTGGTTGCACACCTGGGCGATATCCGCTCCGCTGAATCCCTCCGTCCTTGCCGCCAGTTCCGCCGGATCCATTACTCGAGCAAGCGGTTTTCCCTTCAGGTGAACCTGGAATATTTCGGCCCTGCTTTCCTTATCGGGAAGGGGAATCTCGATTATTTCGTCAAAGCGCCCGGGCCTTAACACGGCTGGATCGAGCATGTCCAGCCTGTTGGTTGCGCCCAGAACCAGGACACCTTTCAGTTCCTCCACTCCGTCCAGTTCTGAAAGGAACTGACTGAGCACTCGCTCGGACACGTTGGCATCCCCACCTGCGGATCCGCGCTTTGGAAGCATTGCATCCACTTCGTCGAAAAATACGATACATGGGGCGGCCTGCCTGGCCTTTCTGAACATATCGCGAACTCCGCGTTCGGATTCGCCGACGTACATCGAGAAAAGAGAAGGCCCCTTTACTGAAATGAAATTCACTTTGCTCTCGTTTGCAACCGCCTTGGCAAGAAGGGTTTTTCCACATCCCGGGGGGCCCGCCATGAGAATTCCTTTCGCCGGGCGAACTCGTGCCCGGTCGAACACGGCAGCGTATTTGAGGGGCCATTCGACCGCTTCTTTCAGACGCTGCTTGAGCCCCTGCAATCCGCCGACGTCGGTCCAGCGAACGTCCGGGATTTCCACGAAGACCTCACGTATAGCGGAAGCGTCCACCTCCTTGAGCGCGGAAATGAAATCATCCATCCGGACTTCGAGTTTCGAGAGCAATTCGTAAGGGATTCGTGCAAGCTCGAAATCGATGTTGGGCAGAATCTTTCTGAGAGAAATCATTGCAGACTCCCTGCAGAGCGCTTCCAGGTCGGCGCCGACAAAACCGTGCGTCACCTCTGCAAGCCGGTCCAGGTTGACGTCTCCGGCCAGAGGCATCCCGCGGCTGTGGATTTCCAGGATTTCCCTTCGGCCGTTGCGGTCGGGGATGGGGACGATAATTTCCCTGTCGAACCGGCCCGGACGGCGCAGGGCAGGGTCTATCGCATTTGGTATGTTGGTCGCTGCTATTACGATGACGTTCTGGCGTCGGTTGAGGCCGTCCATGAGGGCCAGGAGTTGCGCGACCACGCGCTTTTCGACTTCTCCCACCACGCGCTCGCGCCTGGGTGCTATGGCATCAATTTCATCGATGAAGACAATGCTGGGACCCTTCTTTGTCGCTTCCTCGAAGATCTTGCGGAGGTGTGCTTCGCTCTCGCCATAGAATTTATGGATGATTTCCGGCCCGCTCACGGTGAAGAAGTGTGCGCTGGTTTCCTGTGCGATGGTTCTGGCAATGAGGGTTTTGCCGGTTCCCGGAGGACCGTGCAGGAGCACTCCCTTTGGGGGATCGATCCCGAGTCTTTCGAACACCTCGGGGTAGCGGAGCGGAAGCTCGATCATCTCCCGGATTCGCTGGAGCTGCGGTTTCAGGCCTCCGATGTCTTCATAGGAAAGCGCCTGCCCCCGTGCTTCTTCCGGCGCTTTGCCGATGACAAGTTCGGATGTCGAGTTTATGAGGACGGGGCCTCTCGGATTTGTGCTTTCGACCTTGAAGTCGGCAGATCTGCTGCCGAAAAGAGTTACCCTGATCCGGTCTCCCTGCATTACCGGAAGTCCGTCCAGGAGGCTCCCTATATATCTCATGTCGCGATCGGAGGGAGTGATGCCGACCGGCGCGAGCACGAGCCGGTCGGCAGGGGCAAAAGCCGATTTCCTGACTGCAACCATTTCGTCCAGACCGGTCCCTGCGTTTTCCCTGCTGAGCCCATCCAGCTGAATTCTGGACTGGTCGCGCAATTCCTTGTACGCGAGCATTACCTTACAGACTGTTTTGCGCTTGCCGGAGACTTCGACCAGGTCACCCGTCGAGACCTTGAGACGCTCCATGTCCTCCGGTCCCATCCGGGCGAAGGCGCGCCCGACGTCCTTGCTGAACGCCTCGGATACTTTGAGCTTCAATTCCGGATTTTCCATGTCGGCCGCTTCCACTTTCATTAGAGCCTCATCCTTCACAAGCGAATCCCGCATGAGCAGTCATTCAAAACAGGTGTCACAGTCTGGTGCATTTGATCTCGACTATACCGTTTTTGACGGATATCCGCAGACTCTCGGGCGAGCATTCGGCAGGCAGGAGAACTTCCTTGCCGTACTTGCGGTCTTCGCATTCCGCGGAGAAGCTCAGGATATCCTGTTTGATATCCGCTTTAACATCTCCGGCTTCGACGCCGGGCATCTCCGCTATAACCAGTACGTGCTCTTCTTCTTCGAAGACGTCGGTCATCGGCTCCCGGACTTCATGGACCACCGGACGCCCTGTCCGGCTGTCCCTGCGGATGTTTCCGAAGGGTACGACCTTCTGTCCCTCCCCGCCGAGGCCGACTTTCACGGAGAACCCATAAACTCCCTTCACGCCCTTTTTTTCATCGGAGGGCAAAGTGCCGCTCTTCGAAAGTTCCTCCCCTGTTTCTGCCAGTTCGCCCAGCTTTTCGATCAATTCGGTCAAGCCGCTGAACAGTCCTCCCAAAACGCCGCCGGCTTTATCATCGCCGCTTTTGTCCTTCTCTTTCGGCATCGAAAACCTCCAAAGTGCCGAGCCCGAAAAATATGAAGCACGCACAAAAAACAAAGTCTTTTCGCTTGCTCCGAGCCCGTTAACTAAGGCCATCATGTTGAAATTAATTATTATTTTCCTTTAGGGGAACTAACTTGGGGGAGTGGGGGCCAATGTTGTTTAATTAAGGATATACGCCATATACGCCGCTGGTTCCCAAGGTCCGCCTCATTGCCGCCAACTTTAGCCAACCGCTGGTTCCCAAGGTCCGCCTTGGGAACCCCCGTTTGGGAAGCTCCGGCTTCCTCTCACGAAAGTCGCGCCTATCATTCAGCTTTCACCTTTCAGACAGAATTGCGATATGATTTCGGTGAATTTGATTTTTGCCACTTGGTTGAGGAGTCGATCTGCGGGAAAATGACGGTGGGGGACGGGGTTCCCAAGGAGGACCTTGGGAACCAGCGGAAAACTTTGAACCACGAAATTCACGAAAATAACGAAAGAAAACAATGGGATAAGGTCGTAGGATGGGTGGAGCAGGGAGACTGTGTCGTGTTGACGATGAATACTAGCTCACCACGGTCGATTACGACACAGTCTCGGAGCGCAACCCATCGTCTTGGGATGAACCATAGATACGAAATTCACGAAAGTGCCGTACGGTTCTCCTCTGCTTAAAGTGCGCCTAAGAGGTTGATGCCAAACGATTTACAGAACCGGCAACATGAAAATCTTAGTAGTACGAAGGATGGTTGCGTGTTCAGACCTCAAATTGGAGAATTGTTGCCGGGCTGCTCGTTTCGCATGCTCTTTACCGATTTGAGGACTGTCATTGTCTTGAATCCTTCAAACCAGAGGAAAATCGCTCCGAACGCGATCATTGGCCCCACTTCGATAACATGGAGCGCGAGCGCATAGCTCAGGGCAACTTCGATTTCGACGGAAAACAGTTTCAATGCTCCGACAATTGCCAGTTCAAAGCCGCCCAGGTTGGCCGGCGTACTCACAACGGCAATCCCGAAGTTCAGCAGGATGAGCGTGATCGGTGTTGCCATCAGGGGCAGGTCCAGGCTGAAAGCCATGAACATGCACCAGATCATTGCCGCGCGCAGAAGCCACGAAAGGGTGCAAAGAACGAGGATGGGGAAAAGGAAGCCGGCTTTGCGCATGCAAGACAGGCCGGCTATGAAATTATTGACCTCGACCGCGATTCGGCGTCGGATTCTCCCGGCGGATTCACTGCCGATCTGTCGTCCGATTCCCGCAAGGGCAAAAATCACGAACACGGCGGCTGCAAAAACAGCCCCGGCAACGAGGCCCATTTTTGTCACGGACGGCGGAAAGGGGTGAAGCACTGCGGCCAGGGCCATCAGAGCGAAGAAAACGAGGAAATCGGCGATACGATCCAGCATGAGAGCGGAAACCGAACTGGACAACCCTATCTTTTCCGCTCTGGCCAAATAATAGGCCCTTGCCCCATCCCCGAACCTCAGGGGGAGCATGACGTTCCCGATTATGCCGATCAAAGTGGAATCGAAGCAATTGCGGATACTCAGGCGTTTTTTCATCGGAAACAGGATGACCGAAAGCCTGAGAGCTTCCACGAAGGTGTTGGCTACATTGAGAATGGGGACGAGTATAGCCCACCCCCATTTGATTCCGATAAAGGCATTTGCGATTTTGTTCAGGTCCGCAAAGGCCAGAACGACTCCGAAAAATAGAACGATGAGCACGAAAGAGCCGATGCGGGCCGCTTTCATCAACTTCATCGGGAACCGGACTCCATCATCTGGGAGAGCGTGACAAACCGGAAGCCGCGATCTCTCAGTTTTTTGATTATCACCGGGAGAGCCTGGACCAGCTGACTCGCGTCGGCTTTGTCCTCGATGCCCCGCCCGTCATGCACCAGCAGGATGCAGCCGTCCTCGACACCCTTCAGTGTCCGTTGGACGATGACGTCGGCTCCCGGGCGGGCGGTATCCCAGACGCCCAGGGTCCAGGCGACCGGGGTGCAGCCGAGTTTCCGGGCCGCGACATTCACCCAGGGATTTCTCCAGCCGTGCGGCGCCCGAAAGAGTACAGGGCGTCTGCCTGTATATTTCTCGATTACTTCGGATGTCTTTGCAATATCGTCTTCTATTAGGGAAGGCGGCTTGAGAGGGAGCACCTCATGAGCCCAGGTGTGATTTCCAATCTCATGACCTTCTGCCGCGAGCCTCTTTACCGCGGCCGGATATTTCTCACAGTTCTGGCCGATCAGGAAGAAAGTCGCCTTGATGCCGTTTGCGTCCAGGATATCGAGCAGCTGCGAGGTGTAGGGTTCGTTTGGGCCGTCATCGAAGGTGAGGGCAACCCGATTCAGCCCCGGAGCACCGCGCCAGGAAATAGAGCCGAAGATAGGCGCGCGCCGCTCCAGCACGGCGAAAAGAAGAATCCCCTCGCTCAGTAGAAATACCAGAAAAAAACAGATCAGGATTTGTTTTCCGAGGGGACCGAATAGAGCAAAAAGGGCCGCAGGCGCGAAAGCCGCAAGAATGGAGACGAGCGTAATGGCTGCGATTATTCTGAAGATCATCGGCCGTACAGGAGTTCCTCATAGAATTGGACCAGGGAATCTGTAACCTTGTCCCATGAGTATCCTATCGCTTTTTCCCTGCCGTTCCCACCCATTTCATCGCTGAGTGCCGGATTGTTCAGCAGGGTCAGAACCCTCTCCGCAAAAGCCACAGCGTCGTGGGGCGGTACGAGAAAGCCCTCCTTCTCTTCGAGGAGTTCCCGGTAGCCGCAATTGTCCGTGGCGACTATGGGCGTGCCGGACGCCATCGCTTCGAGCAGCGTAATGCCGAAAGAGGCCATTTCGACCGGAGAGCAGAAGACGTCGGCCGTGGAATAATACCGGTTGCGTTCTTCCAGGATCGGCCCGACAAGGTGGATGTCCCCGATCAGGTCTTCGGGGACAAGGTGCTTGTAATAGCGCCTGAGCGGACCGTCGCCCACAATGATGAGCCGGACATTGGGGAACCTGGACTTGATGATGCCGAACGCCTGGACCATGAATGAAAACCCGTTTCGGGGGTCGAGCCTTCCCAGAAAAAGGAGGTTCTTTTTGCCGTCATCGAATTGAGGGAGTTTAGGAACAGCCGGGCTGAACTCGGAGATATCGACGCCGTTCGGGATTATACGCGCGTTTATCCTGAAAAAGGGAGCCAGCGCGTCGATACAGCTCTGCGAAACGGCTATCTGTCCGGTAAGTTTGTCGATGAGCAGCTTCTGGGTCGGGCCGTTGAGAAGCGTATACCCGATCTTCCCCAGGAAGCACCTTTTATCGAAGAATGTATGAAATGTTCCGACGGTCGGGCATTTGGCTACGCGAAGCGCAAACATCGGCAGGGTGGGGACGAGAGGAGAATGAACATGGATCAGGTCAAATTTCTCTTCATCCAGGACCCGTCTCAATTCGTCGAACAAATGCCTGCCAAGCGTTATCCGTGCTAAGGAACCGTTATTGAGTATTGCCGCGCTCCGGCCGATTCGAATGATTTCCGCGGCCGGCTTCGTTCCGTTTTGCCCTTCATTCAGGTGAGAGGTGATGATCTTGACGATGTGGCCTCTTTGCCGGAGCCGCATCGCGGTGTTGTGCACGTGCTCGGATATCCCGCCGAGAAGAGGGTAGTAGTATTCGGTGACTATGCCAATTTTCAAATTCATTCCGCTACTTCCATCGCGCAGGTTTCCGGAGACCTGCAGATGAAACAAACCATAAACACCGGGCTCAATAAATACGCCCTTCTGCTTAGATTTGTAAGAACTGATGATGATTAGTAAAGTAACGAAATAGATGTAAAGTATTCCCGGGACCTTTTGGCAGCTCACTATTACCAGCTAATTTGCCCGGAGTTCAATACAAATCTGAGGCGATGAGGCCCGATCGTTCCCGATAACCCGCCGTTACGGCGCGGTATAACTCGCCGTTAGGTGGGTATAACCTGTCGTTATGGCGCTGTTTCCCGACCGAGCCATGTGCCGGCTGAGGTGCTCGAGCAAAGAATCCGATTAAGTGCGGTCTCCTGCCCGCAACATGGAGCAGCGGTGCAGAAGGGCGGGGGCGCGAAGCGCGGTCCGGTTTTTCGGGCACGATGGAGCCGTAGGATGGGTGGGAGCGGAGCGGGAACCCATCGGTTTTTGAGGATCGTTCCCCTCTCAGTTGCTGGAAGCTCAGGGGGCAATCGAATACGACTTCTTTTTCTGGCTTGGCGCAGTTAGGCTGGGATATTGCGTCCATGTAGCCGCGGGTGGCCCAGGCAACAGGCTTTATCGTTGCCTGAGTCCGGAGGACAAGAGGCTTCGCTTGGAATTATCGTCCCTCTTGCCTGCGGCACGGGCAACAAAACCACGTTGCCCGTGTCACCCATGGTTTGGTTCCGAGTGCGAGGCGGTGGGCACGATGAAGCGTCCCCCCGCTTTGCCCTCGCCCCTATCGGAGGCGCCGAGACAAAAAAGCACCCTTTTTGAGCACCATGTCTCTCAAACGTGGATGTGGCGCCGGCTCTTAAGGCGCCTACCTGGCTATAAAAGCCCGTGTATTGATTCAGAATCATTCGCGGGCATCTGAATGCGGTTTTGATTTTATTCGTTTGGGGCGGAAGCCGGACTACGTTCGGGCCTGCGTTATGGCCGCGGTTTCCCTGCGTTATGGCGCGGTTTCCTGACCGCGCCATGTGCCGGACTCGCCTTGACATCGTCTTCCAGGTACTGGTACAAGTGCGGCTCGGATTGAGGGCTGTGGAGATCGTTGCCAATTCGTTCAGCACGGGAGCGCCCGCGGGAAACAGTATGCGTCGAGTCGACTTCAACATGACTTAAGCGTGTGCCCTGGGGCCCGGCGCTTGCCCGCTGTCGATACGTGCGTTGTTGGGAAAATGAGTGTTCAATTCCACATGGGAGGAATGTTTATGAAGAGAAACCTTCTGTTCTCCTCATTCATGGGCGCTCTGGCGACGGCAATCATGACTTTGAGCCTGGTGGGCGTCACGGGCCCGAACTCTGCTGCGGCATCGGCTGCCGGCAATGTTATCACTTTGACGGGCACAGATTCGAAAACCGTACCGGGGAACCTCTCGGCCGGGGTTTACTTCCTTCGCGGCAAGGGGGGCGATGGGTTTCTCAGCCTCACCATCAAGGACAAAGCGGATGAGGTCCTCTACATAGATGTCATCAGCGACCCGGCTGCAACAAAGCTGGTCGCTGTCGGCGACGAGGGCTTCAAGCCCGGCGACGTGATCTTTGAGATCGATGCGATGGGCCCCTGGACCTTGACCATCACAAAAGCGGACGTGTCGGCAGCGACGGCTCTGCCCCAGGTTCTGGCTGGGGCGGAGATGGCGGACGTCATCTCACAACCGTTCAAGGCGGGCGGCAACCTGACGGTGAGCTACACTTACAAGGCGGAGCCCACGGGAACGGGTACCCTCGTGATCTGGAACGTCGGCACTGGGAAGTCTGTGCCAATGACGATGGCGCAAATGATGTATGCCCCGAAGACCTCAGGCGGCTGGACCATGACGCTGCCAGAGACTGGTGTTTACATAGGCCGGACGACCTTCCCGAAAGGTTCGGCCGGCGGCGAGGTCAAGCTCTCCCAGTAAAGGCTGCCCCGGAGAGAAACCGCTTCCAGCCCTGGATGACGCCGGCTGGAGTTCCGGCCCCCGCGCGCACCTGATGTTACGAGGCAGACAACCGGCGCCCGTTTTTTATTCTCTTTTCTCTGGGATGAATTGCTCTCTTTCCTGAGGAGGAGGCAAAGGGGTTTCTTCGCCGTGTTCGGCCCAGGGCTCTGGGGGGCCGGGTATTTCGCGGGCGGTCGCTCCCTGTGGGAATACGTATTCGCTTCTCGGAAATCCATATAACCCAAGGACGCATCGATTTCGATATTCTTGACGCACTTGCAGCTCTACGGACATCCTGGTCGGATTCAGTCTGGCAGCGCGGTCTGTCTTTTAATAAAGCAATAGCAGGATGAGTTCGGATTTCCGATGCAGATGTGAGCGTAGTGTGCTTAACAGCGAATTTCATGCCGGAGACCTCCCCGATGGTCTCAGACATGGAACCATCAGGAGATACCTGAGTTCCGCAGGGTTGAGTACTCGCCCTGACCCCGTCCCTGGTGGTTTACAACCATCTAGCATCCCGTATGCAGGTATCCTCATATCGTCATCTCTTCAGAGACTCCTCGATCTGGTCAAGATGCATCTTACGATGTATGGATCGAAAAAGCCGAAACTTATCCCCAAGACTGTGTGGTCTCATGAAATATCCCCTGTGAACACCTGAATACTTTCATGTGGAAATGCCCGTCCAATACCTCCTGAGCAGTTTCAACCATTGGGGAGGTTTCCGGTATGAAATCCAGCGTTAAGCACACCAGATTTGCCCATAATAAATTCCGTGACTCGCGACCATGTGGAACGGGGCGGATAGGGTTCTTCAGAACGTCGCTCGATGTATGCGTCTAGCCCCGTGTTCCATAACATGGGACGCATGGGGCTGGTTATGGATCGTATAGCCCACCGGATTTATCCACGGCGTTTTCGATGACTTGCGATCTTGCGGGAGGGGACGCGAGGCGTCACTCCACAGTGGGTCAATGTAAGACTCATGTCAAAGTGCTCTGCTTTCCGAATAATGTCGGCTATACGAACCCTCTTGTGCGCTTCGTGCACACGGATGGACGAGCTATCCCGGCCACCCGCCGGAGGCTGGGCCGCAAAAGGGGAAATCATGCTGGAAGTACAACAAAGGATGGTTTGTTCACGTTGCAATAAACAAGCCGAACAATTTCAGGTGATACCACGAGCAAACGGGTTGTCTGAACTGGAGGAAGTGGGAGAGTTTGAATGTCGCACGCGAATTCAAACATTTACGAATAAGCGGCTGAATGATATCTATCGAGGGTCCTTATCCCCTAATGCCCCTGGAAGGGAACGCCATTGAAAGGCAACACTTATGAACGCGCACGATTACCAAGAGATCCGGCAACTTCTCGATGACTACCTGCGGATGTATGCATCTCGCGATGATCGGCTTACTGCCTGTTTCAGCGAGAACTTTTCCGGTTTTACCGGAGGTGGAGATTTCCTGGTCAAAGACAGGGGAGAATGGGTAGATATTACCCGCCAGGACTTCGCCCAGGTAAAAGATCCTATCCGAATCGAACTCAAGGACTTTGCCATTCAGTCATTGGCTGAAACGATTGCTGTTGCCACCAGCTTCTTCAAGATACACCTTCCATTCAAAGACCAGATCCTTTCTCGAGAGACCGCCCGCCTCGTGTTGATCTTCCGGAAGGAATCAGCAGGCTGGAAGATATCACACAGCAGCATTTCCATTCCCTATAATCTGGTTCGTGAAGGCGAGGTCTACCCATTACAGGAACTGCTGGAGCGTAATCGGATCCTGGAGGATCTGATCACCGAAAGGACGATACAGCTTTCCGAAGCAAAGGATATTCTGCAGCAGACCAACGAGGAACTGTCCGGCCTGGCTCGAAAGATATGTGACAGCGAAGCCCACTTCCGTCTGCTGACGGAAGATGTACTTGACGTGGTCTGGAAAACCGACCGCGATTTCATTTTCACCTACATCAGTCCGGCGGACGAGCGCCTGCGGGGCTATAGGGCTGAAGAGGTTATTGGACATCATATTTTTGAAGTGTTCACCGATGAGGGTGTGGCAATCGTAACGGAACTGATGCGACAGAGATGGGAGGACGAACAGAACGGAATTCACAGAGGCTCCATAACCTTTGAAGCGCCCCACCGCTGCAAAGACGGCAGAGTGTTATGGGGAGAAGTGCTCTCTAAACCCGAGCGCGATGCAAAGGGCTCGATTATCGGCTTCCACGGCATAACCAGGGAAATCACCGAGCGCAAACAGGCGGAAATAGAGAGGAAGAACCTGGAAGCCAGGAACCGGCAACTCCAGAAAGCTGAGAGCCTGGGCCGCATGGCCGGTGCTATTGCTCACTACTTCAACAACCAGCTCGGAGTTGTGATTGGAAACCTGGATCTCGCCATAACGCGGATTGATCAAGGGACGGAACTCTACGGCAACGCGACCGCGGCGATGCAAGCCGCCGGCAAAGCAGCGGAGATGAGCCGTCTGATGCTGACCTACCTCGGTAAATCATACGACAAGCATGAACCGCTGGACGTTTCCGAGACCTGTCTGCGAAGTCTGCCCATGCTCAACGCGATCATGCCGGCAGGTTTGAAGATTGAAACTGCACTGCCCTCGCCCGGCCCGGTGATCAAGGCCAACGCAAACCATATACTCCAGGTCCTTACCAACCTGATCACAAATGCCCGGGAGGCCATGAGTGTCGATAGCGGCGCGCTCATTCAACTGAGCGTCAAAACAGTTAGCGCCGCTGATATCCAGGCGGCACACCGTTTCCCATGGGACTGGCATCCGCAAAACGATGCCCATGCCTGTTTGGAGGTCAGGGATGAGGGCTGCGGCATTAGCGATGAGGATATCGACAAGCTCTTCGATCCATTCTTTTCGACCAAATTCACCGGTCGAGGCATGGGACTTGCCGTGGTCCTGGGGATTGCGCGTGCACACGGTGGTGTCGTTACAGTCGAGAGCGAGCCGGGCCGGATGAGTGCATTCAGGGTCTTTTTCCCGATTTCCGGCGAAGCGGCTTCCCGAATATCGAACAAGGCAGAAAAGTTTGGAGGTGTCCCGATCCGTGACCTGTTCTCCAAAGATATGCAAGCCAGAGGCGCGGTTCTTGTCGTGGAAGATGATGACATGCTGCGCAGCATGGCCGCGGCCATGCTCAAGCGGCTGGGTTTTTCCGTACTTGAAGCGAAGGACGGCGTCGAAGGAGTTGAGGTGTTTCGTATGCAACAGGCCGTGATCCGTTGCGTCATTTGCGACCTGACCATGCCTCGCCTGAACGGATGGGAGACAATCGCCACCATGCGCAAGATCGTGCCCGGCATTCCGGTGATCCTGGCCAGCGGTTACGACGAGGCGCATGTCAGGGCAGGCGGGCCTCTCGAATTGCCCATGGTCTTTTTGGGCAAGCCTTATAATTTCAAAACACTCAGCGAAGCGATCGACAACGCTCTGAAAATACGTGATAAAAATCAGTTACTTTGACATCATAACAGGACGAAAAATTTTACTGTTTTGCTCTTCCGTCAGCACATATACGATACCGGGTAGAGTAGAGATGGAACCAGAAGTTGTTTAGGCCACATGTTTCCAATGTATCTGCCCTTTCGGGCGTTCTGGCAAAAGGCATGCGGCCCGGCTCCGGCGGATGGCCCGGATAGCGTCTATTCGGGTGCGCGAAGTGCATAAGAGGGTTCGTATAGCCGACATTTTCGGAAGGCAGAGCACTTTGACATGAGTCTTCCATCGGCCCAGTGTGGAGTGACGCCTCGCGTCCCATCCCGCAAGATCGCAAGTCATCGAAAACGCCGTGGACAAGTCCGGCTTTTCGATCCATAACCATCCGCATGCCTCCCATGGGGTTTCAGTTATGGAACACGGGTCAGACGCATACATCGAGCGACGTTCTGAAGAACCATATCCGCCCCTTTCCACACTCCAGAAATTTCCCGGTTGCTCAAAAATTCAGGCGGGATTTTCAGGGAGAAGCTTTCCCCTGTGGTTCAGGCAGTGAAGGCATGACCTGCGCTCTTCCACTTTGAGCAGGCTTACGGAACCGGTGTCCACCGATATCCGGTCCCAGGAATCGAGTTTGATCCCGGCATAATGGGCGATTATCGTCTTTATGGGGTCCGCGTGGCTTACCAGGGCGATTGTGCCGTCCGGGAACTGCTTTCTGAGGCTTTCCACTTCCGCCACCATACGAGCCTGGACCTCGAAAATATGCTCGCCGCCCGGGATGCGCGTCCCGGTCCGGAATAGATTGAAACGGCGCCACATTTCGACCGGTTCCAACCGGACGAAATCGAGGCCCGTCCATTCGCCGACATCTACTTCGTTCAGTCCGTGACGTATCTCAATAGTCAGGTCTTTGCTCTCTGCTATCGGGCCGGCGGTTTCGAGCGCCCTTTCAAGCGGGCTGCTGCAAATGCACGAGATGGGGAACGTCGCGAGACAATCCACCAGTTCACGAACCTGGGACCTGCCCTCGTCGTTCAGGTGCACTCCGGGCATCCTGCCGGCAAGTACACGGCCGACCATATCCGTATTACCGTGCCTGATAAGAAGAAAGAGAGACATGGGCCAACCTCTGCATCACGGGGCAATTTATTTTTAATTTGTATTATAGCATGCAAACGGTTGCAACATTTTCCTCTGCGATCTCTGCGGAGAGATTTCCTACCCGGCGCAGACAATCTCCTTCCGTTTGCGGCAGGAAAGGGGGCCGCCGTTCAGCAGAGCGTATGCAAAATTCTCCAGTTCCTCGGCCCGATGCGCCGCAGTATGGGCGGAAAGCACTCTCTGCCTGGCCCTTTCCCCAATTTCCGCCCGCTCTTCTTCGGATATTTCCACCAGGTATCTTGAAACATCCTTTGCATCCCCGGCGATGAGGATCTCCTTGCCGACGCCGAAAAAGGTATCCAGTCCGTTCCACCAGTCGCTGATTATCGGAGTGCCGCAGGCAGCGGCTTCAAAGAGGCGCACGCTCGGAGAGTAGCCTGCCCTGGTCATATCGGCCCGGGTAAGGTTCAAAGTGAAGGATTGTGAATTGTAGAAGTTCCGGTGTTCGCGGGGGGATATATGGTCCACCCGCTCGACGTTCTCCGGCCAGTCTATGTTCGAAGGATACAGAGGGCCGGCTACGACGAAGCGGGCCGTTCTCCAGTTCCGCGCCGGTTCGATCATGAGCCGGTCCAGAAGCACCTGCCTGTCGTTACTGTACGTACCGATGTATCCCAGAATCCACCGGGATTCCTTATCCTCGGGGAAATAATACTCGGGATCGACTGAGCAATAGAGGGCTGCCGCAACGGGGGCGCCGTATTTTCTTTCCAGCAGTTTCAGGATCGGTCCGCCGGTGAATGAGAAATATATATCGTAGCAGGGTATCAATTCCGGCGTAAGGTATTCCCTGTCGCCGCTTCGAAGTTTAGCCAGCGTGACGGGGGTGTCTATGTCATAGAACGCTGTGGCTCCGCGGGCATTTTCGGTAACCCATTTACCGACCTGGACCCCGTCGGGCACATACGATCCGACCATAACGAAGTCGGCGTCCCGAATTTCCCTCATGAATCGGATCTTGAGTTCATCCAGCGAGGAATAGAGTTCAGTGCGTCCAAAGGGCGGATCGGGCAAATCGCGATTGGATGCATACCAGGGCATATCCCGTTCCAGGAACAGGACGTCGTGGCCTCTTGCCGCAAGCTGGCGGACGAGGCCCCGGTATGTTGTCGCATGCCCGTTTCCCCATGACGAGGTAATCGAAAGACCCAGGAACACAATCTTAAGCGGCCAGGAACTCATTCACGAACCTTTGCAGCATTTGAAAACCGTTGGTTGTATATCCTACCCGTTCGAGACGCCGTTAATCCGGAGCCCCGTTGAAGAGCACATTCTCGAACAACTCTGCCCTGTGTGCGTACGTGTGTTCGGCGAGGACACGCTTCCTGGCCGCATCTCCGATCGTTCTCGCACGTTCCGGCGTGAGCGAGGCAACGCACTCGGAAACTTCGGGCCCGTTGCTTGCCAGGAGCACTTCCTTTCCGGGCTGGAGAAAAAGGTCCACTCCTTCCCAGGCATCCGAAATGATGCAGGAACCGGCGCCGGCCGCTTCGAACACACGCGTTGCGGGGGAAAACCCATAGCGTGCCATACTTTCCCTGCTGATATTGAGAACTGCGCGGGCGGAACAGTTCAGCGCGTTATGGTCGGCGGTATAAACGTGGCCGATGTACTTTACGCTTTTCGGCATTTCCTTGTCCGTCCATCCGTTTCCGCCCAGGAGGAAACGGCGTTTCGGCATCGCTGAAGCCGGTTTCAGGAAGAATTCCTCGACTCGTTTCTCCCTGTCCGGCAGCCGGTTCCCCAGAAAACATAAATCGCACCGGAACCGGGGCTCCGCGGGGACGGGGAAATGAGTAGCCGGGTCGAGTGCGTTGTATATGGGAACGCATTTCTTCGCGCCCAGCCGTGTATATTCAGTGACGACCGGGTCGCCTCCGCCGTATGTAAAAATGAAATCGTAACGGGGAATGAGCAGCCGGAAGAAATCGTCCGGATGGGTCCGGACCCGGTCAAGAGTGGCCGGTGCGTCAACATCCCAGAAGGCAACAAGCCTGCCTCTGCCCTGAAGGGAAAGAACGGCGGATTCTAGCAGGTCGTCGAATACGCCGACCCCGCTTGCCTTCACCACCAGGTCGAATGACTTCGCGGCCTCCAGCGCGTCATAAGCATATTTCTCACTCTGGGCGGAGTAGACGACGACATTGGCCCAGGGCGGATCGGGGATGTCCCTGTGTTTCTGCCTTTCGTAGGCGTCGGGCTCAAAGAAGGTGATCCTGTGCCCGCGCTCGTGAAGGGCCCTGATAATGCCCCGGTAATACGTTGCAGCCCCGTTCCAGTAGGCCGATACCAGGCTGGATCCGAAAAAGGCTATATTCAACCCACGAGACATATATCTCCTCGATTATCGACTGCCGTTGAGGCCTATTTCCCCGCCGATGCGGAGCAGCTCGTCCACGCGATGTTTGCAGGTGTGTTTCGCAAGAACCGTACGCATTCCGTGAGAAGCGAGTTCTTTGGACAGTTCTCTGTCGTTGAGCAAGGATTTCAGATGCCTGCGCATCTCTTCGCCATTTCTCGCTACGAGAAAATCTTTTCCGGGCGAGAAGAGCCCCTCGGCATCCTCCCAGGGGGAGCAGACCAGCGGAATGCCGCAGGCAAGCGCCTCAAAAGGGCGAATGGTCGGTATCCCCGGGAGAAGCTCCACGTATGGCCTTCTCGGAATATGTACAGTCGCCCCGGACTTAGCGAATATCTCGGGTACCTCGTAGTTCGGAAGCCAACCGGAGTAATCGATTCCGGCCCGTTTCAAACTCGAAATCCCCGACTCGGGATATCGAACCCCGAATGCCTTTCCCTTCAAACCGAGCGATCCGACGGGTTCGACCAGAAATTCATTCAGTTCGCGCGTTCGTTCTTCATCTCCCCAGTTTCCGACCCAGACGACATCGTTCTCCCGTGCCTCTCCGGGGATCGGTCGGAAGACCCTGGTATCGGCCGCTTCATGCCAGACCCAGACCCTTTCAGCCCAGCCCTTGGAGAGGTACCGATCGCGGATTACCCGTCCATAAGCCAGAACTCCGTCGTATTGCTCCAGGGCAAGGCGCCCGAAATTATCTCCTTCCGTAAGAGACCTGTGGTGCGTATCGTGGAAGAGGAGTCGATATGTGCCTGTCCGCCTGCGGTGTGCTCCCAGCTCTCTTATGAATCCGGGCTCGTTCCATTCGTGTGCGATGACGAGATCCGCGCTCCACAGGGTGGAGTCGAGATCGATGGAATCCGGATGAAAGAAATGGGCCTGAAGTTGCGGGAACCGCTCTTTAAATTTGCGGACCGGTTCCTCTCCGTACCGGGCAACAAGGTTTGAGAGGCTCCATCCGTTTTCGGGTTCAAAGACCTTAACGGAGTGACCTCTTTCAATCAGTTCCGTGGAAATCCCCCTCAGGAAATGCGCGTTGCCGTGATTCCAGTCGGAAATGAGCGATTGATAAAACATTACGATCCGCAATAAAGGCTCCTGTTGTCATTGATGGCCGGCTTTTGTCCACCCTCCGTTCGCTGGCTCCCGGGCATTTTTCGACTAAGCCCCAATCCCGTCATCCCGGCAGTGCTTTTGAGCCGGGAACCAGGTTTTTAAAGGTCTTGAATTCACGATTAATCCGCCCCAAAGCCTGGATTCCGGTGCGAACTTGTCCTGATCGAAGAGAAGGGCCGGAATGACGAAATCGCTGCCCACAGCCCATCCGGGGCTTCCGCGGTGGTTTGGGCAACAGCCCCATCTTTGGACAGAACCCTCAATCCCGTCATCCCGGCAGTACTTTTGAGCCGGGGACCAGGTTCTTAAAGGTCTTGAATTCACGATTAATCCGCGCCATTCAAAATGGATGCGGCGAGAGTGGGACAGAAGAGCGGTCAGTTCACTGCTCACCGTTCACTGTTCACTTCCTCACTTCCTCACCGACAGCCCGGAAATTCTCTTGTATGCGCAGAGGTATCCCTGAACCATCCGTTCCCGGGAAAAACCGGCTGCACGCATGCGCGCCTGGTCGGCCAGATGGTTGCGCGTCTTCGCATCGCGGATCAGGTCCCTGATATTGTCCCGAATTGTTTCCGGCCTGTCCGGAGGCACGAAAAGGGCTGCCCCGTCCCACAATTCACGAAGGCTCGGAATATCTCCGATGACCAGGGCGCACCCGCAGAGGGCCGCTTCCAGAACAGTCAGTCCAAAGGGTTCGTATCGCGCGGGGAGCGCGTAGATTGCCGCCCTTCGATACCAGCCGGCGATCTCGGGCTGGTTGAGATTGCCCAGCGGATTGATATTTTCGAGCTTTACCTTGCCGCATCCGGGATAACAGGTCCCTCCCGCCGAGTAGACGGGCCACTCGAGGTCGCAGGCGATTTTATCCAGGGCGGAGATGTTTTTGGCCTCATCCCAGATCCTGCCGGCAGTGAAGATGAAGTCTTCCTTGGGCGGGGGAGAGCACCCGTTCAGCAGTTCACGTCCGTTATAGATCGGCATGGACCTGCGAAACGGACCGTAAAGGGACTCCAGCCATGAGAGCATGGTCCGGGTGGGGGCAACGACGATGTCCGCACATCGAAGGCCGGTGGAGACAGCTTCCCGGTACTTGTCCCAGCTTGAAGGAACATGCGTGCCTTTTACGGCCTGCCACCAGGAAAGGACACAGGAATGACCGGCCATTAAAACCGGGGCGTTCCATCTCAGGCAGCCGTGTGCAAATCCGTTCAGATGGATCAGGTCGGGCTCGCATTCCCGTTCTATCTCGAGCAACCATCGGCCTGCTTCACACACGTCCCGCCAGGGATCTTCCATCCATTCCAGTTTGTACTTGCTCTCGAACAGCTTGACATTGTTCAGTTCGGAAATCTGTCGATGCTGAGCGGAGGTGAGCGAAGCGCCCATGGTGGCAAGGAATACCTGCACATTCCTTTTTCGCAGTTCCGTTATCAGTTCGATTGCGAAGGTCCAAACCCCTCCGACCGCGTCGGCGGTCATAAGGATGCGCTCCAAATGAGGTCCGGGACTCATTTCCCTGACTCCAGCACACAAAGGGGAAGAGGATTTTGATCCTGGATGTCGCTGAAATCGGACCACGCGTTCAGGTAGTGCTCGTGAGCGCGTTCCCAGGCATAGTCGTCGGGATTTCCCCACCGCGACCTGTAGATGGGACTTCCCGGGTAGGGAAAAACCGGAACGGGATTGTTCGCCCAGACACCGTGCGCCAGCAGGTCCGCCCGCCAGTCGGCGATTTCTTCCGGCCTGTCCTTTTCCGACATGATCAGGTTGGCTTGTACAAACGGTATATGGCGCTTCGCAAAAATAAGCATCTCCGTCATTTGGGCCAGAGTAACGGTCGATGTTTTCGCGAATTGCGCGCGCCCTTCCTCGCTGATGCTCTCTATGCCGGCCTCGACGGAAACGCATCCGGCAACACCGGCGAGTTCGAGCATGTCCCGGTCCCAGAGATCGATCCGGGTCTGGATTCCGAACTTGAGTCCCAGGGAGCGAATCCTGGACAAAAGTTCTCTGTCCGGAAGAAAGATCTCGTCGATGAAGTAGACGTACTCCACCCCCTGGCGCCTCAGAGAGGAAAGTTCCTCGGTAACGATTGCGAGGGAGCGTTTGCGATACCGGTCGCGGAAAAACTCTTTGGAGCAGAAGGAGCACCGGAAAGGACATCCGCGTGAACTCTCCACTTCAGCCCCTGGTCCCTTCGGCTGCGAATCGAACCTGTGATGGTGGTGACTGTGGCGTTCGATCATCCCGGACGGCCACAAGAGAGCCGGCAATTCGTTCAAGTCGCACGCATGCGGGATTCCCGAACCGAACATCCCGTCTCCGGCAATGACAAGAGAGGGGATCTTTTTCCATTCCGACATCGATACTTCTGCCAGGATGGGAAGCAGCGTTTCGAATTCTCCCCGGATGGCGAGGTCGGCCCCGGCCTTCCTGAGGGCAGCGTGGGGGGTGGCCGACGGGTGGGGCCCTACCAGAACGAGTGTGCCCGAGACGCCTGCAATGGCTGAAGCGGCCTGGATCGGCACTCTCAATTCCGGAGGAGGGCAGCGCCAGAAAAGATATCCCGGGGCGGTGGAAAGAACGGTTATGTCCGGTCTGAAAGCTTCCAGGCCGGTTTTGATCCGTGAAAGCGGCATATTCTCAAGGTGTGCGTCGATCAGCAGGACGTCGTGTCCCCGTCCTTCCAGAATGGCTTTGGCGTAACCGAATTCAACAGGCAGATGAGGTTCGCGACAGCCGAAATAGATGCTCCCTTCAAAACTCCAGTTCGGATTTATGAGGGCGAATCTCATCCAGAGCGCTCCGCCATTGAATTTTCGTATTCGTTGAAGATGCAGGCCCCTTCAGGTCCCCGGAACCAGTCATACAGTTCGCTCACACCTTCCGCCGCTCCGACTTTTGGTTTCCAGCCCGTCATCGACTCGAATTTCCTGCAGTCGGATACGAAGAACCTCTGGTCCGCGAGCCTCCACTCTTCCATGCCGACCGAAATCGGTTTCCTGTGGATCTTTCCCAGGATTTGGAGGAATTCGAGAAGGCTCACTGCGTTATCCGGGCCGCCTCCGATATTGAATGCTTTGCCGGTGAGCGATTCGATATTCGGACCGACCAGGAGGAATGCATCAAGGAGATCGTCTATGTAGAGTATGTCACGTACCTGCATTCCGTCGCCGTAAAGCGTAATGGACCGATCTTCTATCGTGCGCATCAGGAAGTGGGCCACCCATCCCTGGTCTTCGGTGCCGCACTGGTGTGGGCCGTAGATGCAGCTCATGCGGAAAACGACGGCAGGGATGGAGTAAGTCCGTGCATAGTCAATGACGTATTGATCGGCGGCACCCTTCGAACACCCGTAAGGGCTGTGGAAGTCAAGAGGTCGGTTTTCGCCGATTCCGTACCGGAATGTATCCGGATCGGCCGGATAGTATCGGGTCCCGTCGCGTTTGAGGCCGACGTCTTCGAGACGCCCGTAAACCTTGTTGGTGGACGTAAACACGAGGCAGGGAGGGTTTTGGACCCGGCGCAACTCCTCGAGCAGATTCAACGTGCCGATTGCGTTTATCTCAAAGTCAAGAAGAGGGCTGACAAGACTGGTCGTTACCGCCACCTGCGCAGCGAAGTGAAATATCTCATGCGACTTTTCGATAACGGCCCTCAAAGCCTCACGGTCTCGCACATCGCCAACGCAAAGATTGACTCTTTCACCGTGCTGTTTTCGCAGCCAGGCGAGGTTCCTTTCGACGCCGGCCCGGGACAGGTTGTCGAAGAGGGCGACAGGCCTGCCCATGCGGAGCAGCCGGTCCGCGAAATTAACGCCGATAAACCCCGCGCCGCCCGTAATCAGAGTGCATTTGTCGGACGGAGCCGTCTTTTCGATGCCTTCGGAACTCAGCGTCCGCGGTCCGGCAGGGGAATCCGCAGCATCCTGTATGCCTTTCATAATGTGAGCCCCCGCTGCGCCAATTCGGAAGTGGCTTTTGCCACATTGTCGAAGGCGATCTGTCCTTTCAGCCAGTCGGCAAGTTCTTCCAGCCCGTCTCCCAGCGAAACCGACGGTTCATAGCCGAGAATGTCCCGGGCGCGGGTGATGTCTGCGAAACAATGACGGATGTCCCCTGCGCGATATTTGCCCGTTATATATGGCCGAACGTCCTCCATTCCCAGGACCCTGGAGATGCGTTCGGCGACCTCACGGATCGAGTACCTTCGGCCGCTCCCTATATTGAAAACCTCGCCGGCAGCGTTCGACGATTCGAGTGCGAGACGGCAACTGCGCGCGACATCTCTGACGTTCACGAAATCCCGCTGTTGATAGCCGTCTTCGAAGATCAGGGGAGGATTTGCGTTGAGCAGGCGGGATGCAAATATGGCAAGAACCCCGGTGTAGGGGTTGGAAAGCGCTTGACGCGGACCGTAGACATTGAACAGACGAAGGGCCACGGTCGGAATGCTATAGGCTCGGCCGACCAGCATGCACATTTTCTCCTGGTCGTACTTTGAGAGGGCATAGACCGATGCAAGACTTGGCGCCTTGGATTCCGGGGTGGGCATCGGGATGAGAATCTCCCCGGAGCCGTTTCGCAACTCCCAGTCACCGGCGCGGAGCTGCTTGAGCTTCCTTTCAACCCCGTTGCATATCTTACCGCCGGGATCGCAATACAGCCCTTCACCGTAAATGCTCATGCTCGAAGCAACGACAAGCCGGTTTACAGGACTTTTTACCAGTGCTTCAAGCAGGTAGGCTGTCCCCGTATTGTTGACCTTGGTGTATTCGGCGATCTCGTACATGCTCTGGCCTACTCCCACCATTGCCGCAAAATGGAAGACCGCATGCACGCCTTTCAATGCGCGTTTCAAACTGTCCGGATTGCGGACATCGCCGACCATCAGTTCGACTTCCGGATCGAGGTAAGCCGGCCTGCCGCCGTCCAGTCCATGGACCTGGGAGGCGAGATTGTCGAGCGCCCGGACCCGATATCCATGCGCCAGCAACTCGTCTGCAAGATGTGATCCTATGAAGCCCGCTCCTCCTGTGATCAAGATAAGCCGGTCCACTCTGTTCTCCTTTGAATAGACAGCCGGGATTTCGCAAACCCAGGTTCACGATTGAGCCAAAAATGACGATTGATATTCCTGCAGTTCCCAATTCGCGCGAAAAGCATCAAGAACCGGGAAATTGCATGTGTTGCCTTCCTGAAAGAGATGAAAAACAGGATCGAAAAAGAAAGTCAGATTTTCGATACGCGGGAACGATTCTGAATCGTCCGCCGGTTGAGTCGCAGAGCAATTAAGGCGGAAAAGCTCTTATTTGCTCTTTTATTTATGGAAGCATAATAGGAA